>JBDSMK010000153.1:0-4282 GCA_039915905.1 Ilumatobacteraceae bacterium | reverse complement strand
GTACCACAGGATCGGCCCTGGAGCAGATCGCCCGAGCCAAACAGGTCTGCAGCGAGTGTCCGGTCAGCGTCGGGTGTCTCGAGTACGCGTTGGAGACGAATCAGGACTCCGGGATCTGGGGCGGTACCTCAGAAGAGGAGCGCCGAGTCCTCAGGCGCCAGTACGTTGCCCGTCAACGCGCCGCCGTCGCCGGCTGAGCAAGCCTTATCGCGGCCATACTCATCTGCTCGGTGGCACCTCCCGGCGAACACACGAAGTCGGCTCAGACGGGCACGGTCAACTGCACCACGGTGCCGGCGCCACGGGGCCGATCACCAAGACCGACCGCCTCGAAGTCCTCTGGCTGGCCGGCACGCATCGTGATCGTGCCGTCGAGTTCGGTCGTGACCAGCGTGCGTACGATCGATAACCCCAGGCCAGTCGCCTTGTTGAGTTCGAAACCTGGCGTCAGACCACGGCCGTCGTTGATCACCATGATGTGCAGTTGACCGTCCTCGTTTCTCAAATGGACCACCACGTTTCCACCATTGGCGGTCGGGTCACCCTCGGGAAAGCCATGATCTACGGCGTTCTGCAGCAACTCTGTGAGCACCACGGACAACGGCGTGGCGATGCTCGAAGGCAACCTGCCGCCTTCACCCTGAACGGTGAAGTGCATAGGACGGTCGGCCGACTGCAACCCTTCCTCGGCCAGACGCAACAGCGGCCTCACGATTTCCAGGAAGGCGACATCGTCGCCGGGTTCACGCGACAACGTCTCGTGGACCAGGGCGATCGTACGGATCCGGCGCACCGACTCGGCAACCGCTGCCTTGGCCTCGGTGGACGACAGACGGCGACCTTGCAGACGTAGCAACGACGAGATCGTTTGCAGGTTGTTCTTCACCCGGTGATGGATCTCGCGGATCGTCGCGTCCTTGGAGATCAGCAACTTGTCACGCTTGCGCACCTCGGTGACATCGCGCAGCAGCAGCACCCCACCGGTGACGGTGAGGTTGTCGGGCGGACCGGCCAGGATCGGCATGCAGCGGGTCAGCAGCGTCACCTCACCGGTCTGTTCGAACTCCTCGATCACCGGAGACTTGGAGTCGTAGGACTGACGCACGGGGCTGTCATTGAACCCGAGCTCGGCCAGGCGCAACCCGACAGCATTGGCGCTGATGCCTACACGGTGGAGAGCCGATACCGCATTCGGTGAGGCGTAGCGCACCCTGGCCTCCTCGTCGAGCACCATCACCCCGTCACCGACGCGGGGCGCTGCACTGGAGTCGGCGGCCAGGCCGCGATAGGGAAACGTTCCATTGGCGATCATCGCCGCGAAGCGTTGAAATATCGCCAGATAGGTCCGTTCCAGTTCTCCGGCGGCGCGGCCTATGCGGTTCGACCACTCGCGCGTCAGTACCGCGATCGGCTTGCCGTCGTGGCGGATCGGGATGGCCATCATCCGTGCCGCCTCGGCCAATGACGGCACGTTGATCTCGCCTTCGCTGATCTCGCCGTCGTCGAACGCCGCAGCCAGCAGCGGCTGCTCACTCTCGGCGATGGTGCCCACATAATCGGTGAGATAGATCGTCTGGCCGGTAGCCGGACGAACCTGGGCGATCACCAGCCATCGCCCGTCGGTGGTCGGAACGAACAACCGCATGTCGGCGAAGCAGAGATCGGCGAGCAGCCCCCATTCGGTGAGGAGTTGTTTGAGGTGGCCGATATCTGAGCGCGACAGCGTGGTGTGCTGTGTGGTGAGCTCGCCGAGCGATGACATATCCCCGAAGTGTTGCAGACGTACAGGTCAGAGCAAGTTCGAGCCGAGCGCCAACAGACCGGCGAGGTCGTTGATGTCGTCACGCATCGTCGGCACGTCGACGACGATCGGGGCCACCGCCGCCAACTCGCGGCGCCGTTCGGCCTCCCGTGCAGCCACCACCACCGTCTCCGGAAACCGCTCGGCCACCTCGGCGAGGACGTCGCGCACCTCATCGGACGTGCTTGCGGTGAGCCGACCGAGGTGACGCGTCAATGTGGCATCGGCAGACGCGTCACGCAACTGTTGGGCGGCTTTTGCTGCCGCCGCTTGGCGGATGCTCGCCGGTAACACGCGATTGAGCACCAGTGCTCCGAGCGGCATCCGCCGGGCACGCAACTCGTCGGCCAAAAAGTGTGCCTCGTGCGCCGGTGCAGCCTCGAGGGTGGACACCACCACAAACGTGGTGCGTTGATCGGTGAGCAATCGCTCCACATCCTTGGCGCGGGCCACGAATCCCGGCTCCATCGCCTGGAAGAGGATGAAGAACTCGGCGATGTCCTGCAGGAAGCGGGAGCCGAGCACCCTGTCGGCCACCTGGTAGAACGGCTTGGACGCCAGCGTGAACAGTCGCGACCGGTACGGAACGGTGAGCCACCGCAACAGCCGACTGCCGAAGAAGTCGCGCATCCGTCCCGGTGCGTCGAGCAGGTTGAGGGCGTTGCGTGACGGCGGCGTGTCGATGATCACCAGGTCGTAGCGCCCGGAGGCATGCAGTTCCTGGAGACGTTCCATGGCGATGTAGTCATGACTGTGGACGAACCGCCCGGTGATGTTGCGGTACAGCGGGTTCGCCAGGACCTTGTCGCGTAGCGCGGCATCCGGTGCGTGCCGCCGCACCAGATCGTCCCAACCCGCCTTGGTGTCAAGCATCGCCACCCACATCTCGCCGCGCGGTTGCACACCGGCCGCAGTGAACGCCTCGGCGGGCACCTGCACCTCGGTGTTGCCGAACGCCCCGATCCCGAGGGCGGTGGCGAGGCGTCGCGCCGGATCAACGGTGAGCACCAGCACCCGCCCGCCGACGACCGCCGCGGCGCGCGCCCCGAGCGCGGCGGCAATGGTGGTCTTGCCGGTGCCACCGCTACCGCACACCACGACCATCTCCTTGGCCGCCAGCAACTCCGCTACCGCCGCCTGAGCGCGGGCCGTCATCAGTCGAGCTCCGCGGCCAACGCCTCGGCCACCTGCACCACCACGCGCCGTCCGCTGGCCTTGGTGAACAGTTCTGGGACGATCAGCATTGGCATCTCCTCCGGAAGTGCGGCGCGCAGTCTGGAAAGGTGCTGCGATCCGAGCCGCCAACGTGCCTCGGCCAGCTCCGCGGCGCCAAGCACGGTTGCCACTTGGCGACTAGTGGCGGCGCGCAACGCCTCCTGTGGCGCGGCGTCCGACAGCGCCTGGAACACCTCCGCCTCACGCTCGGAGAACAGCGCCGGCAACACCCGATTGGCAATCACCCCGGCGACATCGACGTTCGTCTCGGCGCGCACCCTGGCGAGCAGCTCAGTCGTCTCAGTCACCGGCATCTCCTCCGGCGTTGTCACGACGAGCAGGCCTGTGCGCTGCGGGTCGCCGAGGATGTCGATCATCCAGTCGGTCTGGTCTCGCACCAAGCCGACCTGCACGAGCTCACGAATCGCCTGCGGTGCACCGATCTGGGCGACGATGTGCCCGCTAGCCTCGGCGTCCACCACAACGAGGTCGTAGTGCCGCTCACGGACCTCGTAGCACAGCTTTCCGAGAGCCAGGATCTCCTTCACGCCCGGAGCGGCGTCGGCGACGAAGTCGAACGTGCGGGCCAGCGGACCGATGCGGCCGACGAATGGGATTCGCACGAACAGCCTGAGGTACTCGCGCAACGAGTCCTCGGTGTTCATCGTCATCGCGAACAGTCCGCTGTGCACCTCGGTGGGCGCGAACTGCAGCGCACCCACATCGAATGCGGTGCCGAGCGCGCCTTTCGCGTCCATCTCACATACCAGTGTGCGCTTTCCGTGCTGAACCGCCAGTTCGGCGACGGCGGCAGCAACGGTGGTCTTGCCGACGCCGCCCTTGCCTGTGACGAACAGCAGCGAACGATCCAGAAGACCGGGCACCGATGTCAGCCCTCTGCCTCGTCGGCAAGTCGCAACAGGTACTGACCGTAAGGGTTGTTGGTCATCGACTGGCCCATGCGACGTAGCGCGGCAGCGTCGATCCACCCCGCATTGAAGGCGATCTCGTCGGGCGAGGCCACCTGCAAACCCTGGCGGTTCTGCAACGTGGCCACGAAGCTGGCCGCGTCGAGAAGTGAGTCATAGGTTCCGGTATCGAGCCAGGCGTAGCCGCGACCGAGGATCTCCATGTGCAACTCGCCGCGCCGCAGGTACTCGGCGTTGCCGTCGGTGATCTCGTACTCTCCTCGTGCCGACGGCGCCAGCCCCGCGGCGATGTCGACTACCTGTTCGTCATAGAAGTACAGACCGGTGACCGCGTAGT
>JBDSMK010000116.1:0-5927 GCA_039915905.1 Ilumatobacteraceae bacterium | reverse complement strand
ATGTGGCGGATCACGGTGCGCATGGTCGAAGACCCCGACGCGGTGGCTGCCACCACGAAGTCGCGTTGACGCACCGACGACATCTCTGCCCGCACGGTGCGCGCGATCACCACGCCTGAACCGATACCGATTGCCACGATCGCGGTGAGCGCAGAGCCACCGAAGATGGCCACCAACACGATCGCCAGGACCAAGGTGGGCAATGCGATGAGAACGTCGATCACCTGCACCATCGGCTCACCGACCCAGACCGGAGTCATCGCACTCAAACCGCCGAGCACGACACCGACCACGGCAGCAACGGTGGCAGAGCCGACAGCCACGAGCAGCGTCAGGCGGGCACCGGCGAGTACCTGGCTGAACAGGTCGCGGCCACCGCCGTCGGTACCGAACCAGTGGCTCGCCGAGATCCCCTGCCACCGTTCGGTCGGTACCAGGCGGCTTGGATCGTGAGGGGTCCAGAACAACGAGACCACTGCACAGGTGATGATCAGCGATGCCAGTAGCAACCCGATCCGCCCCGACCACGAACGCCACACCGACCCGAGGGCTCTCAACGCGCGCTCCGCAACCGAGGGTCGATCAGGCGCAGAGCCACGTCGACTAGGAACCCGATCAGCAAGACGATCGCGGTGATCACCAGCAGCGTGCTCTCGACCTTGACGATGTCACGATTGCCGACGTCCTTCAGCAGCATCTGGCCGATCCCAGGCAAGCTGAAGACTCGTTCGATCACCACTACTCCGGCAAGCAATCCGGCCACCTGCACTCCGAGTACCGACACGATCGGCAGCGCTGCGTTTCGAATGCCGTGGCGGGTGATGGCCTGCAGGCGGGTCAACCCCTTGGCCCTCGCTGTTCGGATGTACTCCTGGTGCAGCACATCGAGCATCGCCGACCGAACGAAGCGGGTGAGCACTGCGGCCTGTGCGATGGCCAGTGTGACAACGGGCAGAACGAGGCTGCGCGCCGCTTCGGATCTGTCGCGCCAGCCAGAGCTGGGGAACCCCTGAGTTGGTAGCAGTTCCCAGTGAACGCCGAATATCACTATCAGCATCAAGCCGACGAACAGCGTGGGAAGTGCGATGCCCAACTGGGTGAGCGCCGACAGCGCCACGCCGTCTACTCGCCGATGCCGGATCGAGGCGAAGATCCCGAGTGGAACTGCCACAAGGATCGACAGTGTCGTGGATCCCAGCACAAGCGGAACCGTGACGCCCAACTTCTTGTTCAACTGGTCCGACACCGACACACCGCTGAGCACCGACGAGCCAAGATCGCCGTGAACCACACCACCGACCCAACTGGCGTACTGGTGCACGAACGACTTGTCCAGTCCGAGGTCGTGGCGTGCCTGCTCGACCTGTGCTGGGGAAGCCTGGGTACCTGCTGCCACCTGCGCGGCGTCCCCCGGCAGGAGGTGCAGCAGCAGGAAGATGACGACGCTTGCGACGGCGAGCGACACGATCAGCAACGCCAGTCGGCGAACGGAGAACCAGATCATCGCCGCAGCCGGATGCGCACCATGCGTCTCAGTATGACCCGACGGCGCGAGTCAGCCGGAAACGGTGATCCGGCTTGCGTCGAAACGCGACTGGGTGTTGTTCAACGGGTATCCGGTCACGCCTGTCTTTGCAGCAGTGACGTCGGCCGCGAGGAACAGCCAGTCCACCGGGGAGTCCTCGGAGATCTGTCGGGCAGCCTGCTTGTAGAAGCCGGAGGCGGCGTCTTGGGTCGTTGCCGCCTGGGCCTTGCCGATCAGGTCCTGCACGACCTTGCTGTTGTAGCGCCAGTAGTAGTCGGGGTTGGCGAAGTTCGCGATGTCACGTGCCTCGACGTGGTCGACGATGGTCATGTCGTAGTCGGCCTGCTTGTACACCTGGTCCAGCCAGACGGAGAACTCCACCGGCTTGACGTTCACCGTCACGCCCACCTTCTTCAGTTCCGAGGCGATGAACTCCGACATGTTCGTCGGGTAGATGTTCGGCACCACCAGGTCGAGGGTCAGTCCGCTTGCGTATCCGGCATCGGACAGCAGTTGTTTGGCGTGCGCCGGGTCATGCGGGGCGACACTGGTGAGGTCCTCGTACCAAGGGTCGCTCGGAGGCACCGGCCCGCCCAGCAGCGTGCCGTATCCGTTGTTCAACGCAATCAGGCCAGTGTGGTCGATCGCCTCGCGGATCGCCAGGCGCACTCGTTGGTCGGCCAGCGCCTTTCGGGTGTTGTTGAAGCCGAGGGTGTACTTGCCGGTGGTGGTTCCGGTGTTGACAACCAGCTTCGAGTCGCTCTTGAGGATCTCGACCAGATCGGTGTTGATCCCTGTGGCGATGTCGATGTCGCCGCTCGTTGCCGCGTTGACCAAGGCGTTGGCATCCGTGAAGTAAACGAACGAGACACCGCCGATCGTCGGCTTCGGTCCCCAGTAGCTGTCGTTGCGCACAAAGTCGAGCGAGGTTCCCTGGTTCCAGGACTTGAACTTGAACGGACCCGTTCCGAGGGCATTCGCCTTCAAATCGGTGGCGTCCTTCTCGACGACCGCGCCGCCGCGCTGGGTGAGGGCGTACTCAACACCGCTGTCGGCGACTGACAAGGTGATGACGATCGTCTTCTGGTCGGTTGCGTCCACCGCAGTGACCGACTTGAACGACGTAGCCTTCGGACTCTTGCTGTCGGGGCCGGTGACCTGCTGCAACGACCACAGCACATCTGCGGACGTCAGCGGATGGCCGTCGCTGAACGTGACCCCCGACTTGATCGTCAACGTGTAGGTCAGTCCGTCGGCGGAGATCTTCGGCATGTCCGCCAACCCCGCGATGATGTCTCCGCTGTCGTCGGTCTTCAGCAGCGTCTCGTAGACGTTGTCGAGCAACGCCTGGTCCAACGCTGCACCAGCGGTGGTGAGGATGTCGAGGCTGGTCGGCTCCAGAACCGCGCCGACGCGAATGATTCGGTCGGAGCCGGTGGCAGGGGTGCCGCCGGTGCTGTCGGGCCCGGTGCTGCTACCTGTATCGGCCACGGAGCTGGCCGGAACACCGGATGTACCAGGACTCGTGTTAATTCCGGCCTTCGAAGACGAGCACGCCGCGAGGACCAGAACGCCGGCAATCGCCGGGGCGACCCACTTCCATCGTGTGCGCCGGGCAGGAACAGTGCTGAACAGCATCGCCACAGCCTAGCGAATCTCGACTTTTTTGATCATCTTTGGAACGTCGGCGTCAACCGGGCAGCAGTGCGAGCTTGCCGGTGACCCGGCGCTGCAGTTGGTCGGTCAACGCCCGCGCAGCCTGCTCCAGCGGGTAGGTCTGCGGCTCCACCGGGTGCAACAAACCCGCGGCGATGTCGTCTATCAGCGATTGGAGGATCGCTCGGTTCTCCGCCGGGTGACGCACCGCCCAACCACCCCAGTCCACGCCGGTCACCCGGCGGTTGCGCAACAGAATCTGATTGGCCGGCAGCCGCGGAATCGTCCCACTAGCAAAACCGATCACCAGCAGCTGGCCGAAATCACGCAACGCGCGCAGCGCCTGCTCGCCGGCAGGACCGCCGACCGGGTCGTAAACCAGGTCGACTCCCTCGCCATCGGCCAGTTGCCGTGCCGCCACCTTTACGTCGTCGACCGACGAATCGATCACCGCCGTCGCGCCGTGCTCGCGGGCCACCTCGCGCTTGGCCTCGGTGGAGGCCGCAGCGATCACCCGCAGCCCCATCGCCCGGCCGACGTCGACTGCCGCGAGACCGACGCCACCACCTGCACCGAGCACCAGCAACCATTGGCCCGATGTGGCTTGGGCTCGTTCACGCATCGCGAAGCGCGCCGTCATGTAGCTCTGGGTGAACGTCGCTGCCTACCCGTCAGTGAGTCCGTCAGGCGAATGCAGCACTGCGCCAGCGTCGACGACCACCTCACTGGCAAACCCGCCGACCATCCCGACGCTGGCGAACACCCTGTCACCGACGACCACCTCGGTGACACCGGCCCCGACTTCGGTGACCCGACCGGCGACCTCGCCTCCCGGCACGAACGGCAGCCGCGGTTTGATCTGATACAGACCTTGGACCACCAGCCCGTCGACGAAGTTGACACCGCTCGCGGCGACCGCGATACGCACCGAATGCTGCCCGCATGGGACCGAGTCGCGCTCGACAACCTGTAGCCGGTCGAGCGGAGCGAACTCGGAACAGACGACCACGCGCATCCGCGCACGGTAGTGCGAAGCTGTTGTCGTTATGTCATCGCCGGCCGCACCCACATCGCCTCCAACACTCACCGGGACGCACGTGCAGCTCGAACCGCTGCAGGCATCGTTCGTCGCCGAGCTGACGGCCGCCGCTGCAGAGGACCGCTCCACCTACGATTGGACCGCGGTGCCCGCCTCCGAGCCGGCCATGCAGGCCTACGTCGATCGGCTGCTGGCCGACCAGACAGCTGGAAACGCAATGGTCTTCGCCCAACGGCGTTCCGTCGACAACGCGCTGGTCGGCTGCACTCGATACATGCGACTGGAGTGGTGGGCGGGGCGACCGCTGCCGGTCGAGGTGGAGATCGGGGGCACGTGGCTTGCGGCTTCCGCCCAGCGAACCGCAATCAACACCGAGGCGAAGTTCCTGTTGCTGCGTCACGCCTTCGAGAGCTACGGCGTCAATCGGGTAACACTGTGCACCGACATGCTCAACGAACGCAGCCGGGCCGCGATCCTGCGGATCGGAGCCACGTTCGAAGGCGTTCTGCACAGCCATCGCGAGTCCTACGCCCACCCCGGAGCACCACGCGATTCAGCCGTCTACGGGATAATCGCTTCCGATTGGCCGCGCGTCGGCACTGCACTGCTCACCCGGCTGGGCCACCCCGACTGAAGGGCGGGCCAGGCCGTTGGGCGAGCAACCCGCAGCGAGCGTCCACATCGAACCCGCAGTTCAGCACGCCAGTTCAGCACGCCAGTTCAGCACGGCAGTTCAGCACGGCACGACGGGCCTTTGCAGTCGGCGCACGGCCAACTACCGAGAGGCCCACCAACGCAGCGGCCAGCGCAACCAGCACCGAGCCGACAGCAATCACCGGGGGCAACGCTTGGGGACCGTGCGCGTCGAACAACTGGCCGATCGCCCACGGCATCGTCAACGAGCCAATGCCCGCCGAGGCGATGAACGCCGAGGTGGATCGCGCCGACAACGCCAGATGCGCCTCGGCGAACGCGATCGTCGCCGCGAACTGAGGCGCGATCGCCAGCCCGAACAGGAAGGTAGCCACCCACAGCCACAGCCCCGGCCCGCGCAGCAACCACAACAGGCCACCGGCAACGAGCATTGCGACCACGGAACCGGCCAGTATCCGACCTGCCGCGGCATGGCGCGACATCCAGATCGCAGCCACTCGCCCGACCACGAAACCGACCCACAGCATCGCCGTCACGCCCAATGCCGTTCCGGCGCCGCCGTAGTGGATCTGCTCGACGTAGGTGTGGATCCAGCCTGCGAAGCCGGCCTCGACTGCCACGCAGATCAGCAGGAACAGGCAGATCGAGGCGAGCGGCAAGCGGCGACCGCCGATAGGCCCGCGGTGCACGCCACCCGGACGTGGCGAGGCGCTACGCGTCCGTACCGGTTCTTGACGGGTGAGCAGTTGCCGAACACACCAGGCCGCACCGACTCCGAGCGGGACGGCCAGCGGCCACAGCGCGTGGAACGAAGCCAGCGAACCGTCCACCAGCAGTGGAGAGGCCAACGCACCAATCGCGTAGCACAGGTGCAGACCGTTGAGCACCGGCCCGGACCGACCAGGCCGGCTCCACACCACCAGCGTGTTGCCTGCCACGTCGTATACCCCGATGGCCAGGCCGATCGCGACGAATGCCGCCAGCATCACGACCAGCGAACCCGCAGTCGCGACTGCCACCACACCGGTGGTAGCAACGATCAGCGCGACCGCC
>JBDSMK010000039.1:0-3068 GCA_039915905.1 Ilumatobacteraceae bacterium | reverse complement strand
CGGAGCGCGTCGGGGCTGAAACCGGTACGGGTGTCGAGCACACGACCGGGGCTGACCCCGTGGAAGCTCGACCCGGAAGCGATCCAACCGTTGATGTCGACGATGATGTCGGTGGTCGCGAACGTGTAGAAGCAGACGGTGCCGGTTGCCGAAACGGGGGCGATGACTGCGTTGGCCACGGTTTGGCCCGCGACGTAGTTGACGCTCGACACGGCCTTGCGCGTACCGCAGGAGTAGACGGTTATGAATCCGGGAGCTTCCGGGTTGGTGACCACGACGTTGAGCGACACCGAGTCGACACCGTTCGCCGGGACGTATCCCGCAAGATCGGTCAGCTTGACCTCGAGCATCGTGTTGGCGGCCTGCTTTGCCTTGGGCACGTCACGTAATGCGGTGGGCGACTCTCCGGCACGGGTATCGAAGACACGCTTGGGACCCACACCGTTGAAGGCAGCGCCTGCAGCGAACCAGCCGTTGACATCGACGACGATGTCGGTGGCTGAGTACGAGTAGAAGCAGACGGTGCCCGACGCGGAGACAGGAGCAATGACCGCGTTGGCTACGGTTCCGCCAGCCGGGAAGTTCACGCTGGAGACCTCCTCGCGCACCCCGCAGGCATAAACGGTGATGTAGCCGGCCGCAGTCGATCGGGTCGCGGTCACGTTCAACGACACCGCCCCGACGCCGTCGGCAGGCACGTATCCGGCGAGGTCAGTCATCTTCACCTCGAGCACATAGGCACCTACGACCTGCTGCTTGAGAACGGTACGGAGCGCATTGGTCGACGACCCGGGACGGGTGTCGAACACTCGCTTCGGGCCAACGGAGGTGTATCCCGCCGCCGGCGGGGTGACGACCGCGGCAATCGTGAGGGACTGCGCCGAGGCGGCAGGTGTGCCGTCGGAGACGCTGACACTTGCAGTTACGTTGTATGTCCCGTTGGCGAGGTTGGCCGCATCGACGGACCACACACCACCTATCACCGAGGTCGTCAACGTCTGGGTGCTGACGGTCACGGTAAGGACACGCCCGTCGGCCGCATTTGTGGTTCCCGAGATGGTCGGGGTGTTGTCGTTGGTCGTAACGCTGGCGCCCCCGGTGATGGTGATCGTGGTGGCCACGGCGATCACGGTGATGGTCTGGGTGCCGGTGCCGGTGTTACCGGCCGGGTCGGTGATCGTCACGGTGACTGGGTTGTCGCCTGCCGGCAGCGGGTTCGGTGGGGTAACGGACCAAGTGCCGTCAGCGGCGACGGTGGTGGTCATCGTCTGACCGTCCACCGTGACAGTGACCGTCGAACCGGGTGTGACACCGCTACCCGATATGTCCGGTGTCGGGTCGGTGGTCTGCACCGTGCCGTCGCCGCCGCCGATGACGACGACCGGGTCGACTGTGTCGATGGTGAGCAGCTGCGTTGCGGAACCATGGTTGCCTCCGACAGCGCTGACTGTGGCCGTCGCAGCGTAGGTTCCGTCCGCTATGTGGGCAGCGGTCACGCTCCAGGTGCCTGCAATTGCGGACGACGTCATCGTCTGGCCGGCGATGGCGACGGTGATGATCCGGCCATCGGCCGCGTCGGTGACGCCAGATATCGTCGGAGTGTCATCGTTCGTCGCGGCTGATGCGCCGCCGGTGATGGTGATCGAGGTGGGTGTGGTCGAATCGACCACCAGCGTCTGGGTGGCGGTCCCGACGTTGCCGTCCGGGTCGGTGATCGAGGTGGACACGACGTAGGTCCCGTTGACGAGCGCAGCAGCGGTCACGTTCCATGAGCCGCCGGGCTGGATTGTCGCGTTCAAGGTCTGGGAACCGACGCTGACTACCGCGGGGGAGCCGATTGGGGCGTTGCTGGTTCCACTGATCAGCGGTGTCGAGTCGTTGGTTGCTGCTGTGGGGCCGTTGGTGTAGATCACAGTCGGTGCGACAGCGCTGATCGTCAACGACTGATTCGCGTTGCCGACGTTCCCGGCGGCGTCGGTGACTGTGACGAACACGAAGTAGGTGCTGTTCGGGGTGATCGACGCTGCGGTCACCGAGTACGTGCCTCCAGCTGAGATGCTCGTGGTCAAGGTCTGCCCAGCCACTTCGACGGTGACGTTCGAGCCGACCGGGACGTCGGGTGACGAGCCGGTGATCGCCGGTGTCGCGTCGGCGGTGGTCCGCGAGGGGCCGCCGTCGATGATCACCGTCGGTTTGGTGGTGTCGATGGTCAGGATCTGAGTGGCTGTGCCGATGTTGCCGGCCGGGTCGATGACGGTGGCGACGATGGTGTGTTCGCCGGCGCTCAACGCGACTGATGGCGTGATGTTCCAGCCGTCGGACTGGACAAGTGCGGCGAGCGGTGCGCCGCCGTCGATGGTGACGTGGACGGTCACACCCACGGCGACGTCTGTAGTGCCGGCGATGGTCGGGGTGGAGTCGTTGGTCGAGTTGGTCGCGCCGGGGTTGATCGAGATGACCGGTAGAACAAGATCGACGGTCAACGTTTGAGCGAGCACAGTGGAGTTGCCGGCGGTGTCTGTGGCGGTGACCGACACGTTGTGGGTGCCGTGACCGAGTGCAACGGTGGTCGTCGCAGACCAGGCTGTGCCTTGGACGATGCCGCTGACGGCGAGCCCGTCGATGCTGACGGCGACAACTGCGCCGGCTTCCGTGGTGCCCGTGATCGTCGGGGTCGGATTGTTGGTAAGTGCGCTCGAGGTGATGGCCGCTATCGGAGCGGTGGTATCGATGGTCAGCGTCTGGGTGTCGGTGGTCTCGTTACCGGCAGGGTCTGCCACTCGGGCGATGATCGTCCAGATGCCGGCGGTGAGACCGTTCGGGGAGATGCTCCACGTCTGGTCGCCCTGCACGAGTGCGGCGCGGGTGAGGGTGAGCGGGTTGGCAGTGCGGGTCAGGGTGAGCGCTACCGGCTGCCCAGCGGCGACGTCGGTGTCGCCGCTGACGGTCGGGGTCAGGTCGTTGGTCGCCGCGACCGTCCCCCCATCGATCGACACCAGCGGCAACGTCGTGTCGACATCGAGGGCCTGGGTGTCCGATCCGACGTTGCCGGCGCCGTCGGTGGTGCT
>JBDSMK010000009.1:0-3678 GCA_039915905.1 Ilumatobacteraceae bacterium | reverse complement strand
CCGGGGCACGCGCGTTCGCCGGTACCAGCGGTGCTGGTGAACAGTCGCGCCACATCGGACGTATTGTGATGGTGGAGGTGCCGACGTGCTCATCGTCTGGATCGTGTTGGCGGCGGTGCTGCTGGCGGTGGAGTTGCATCACCTTGCGTTCTTCGCCTGCTTCGCTGCCGGCGGCGCTGCGGTAGCCGCGGTAGCCGCCGCGGTAGAACCGTCTGCGATCGCACTGCAGATCGGCATTGCCGTCGGGGTCACCACCGTCGGGGTCGTGGCAGTGCGCCCATACGTCAGCAAGGCTTTCGCCAGTCGTCACGAAGGTGCGGTGATCCACGGCGTCCACGGCGGACTGGTCGGCGCCCGTGGAGTCACCATCGACGAGGTCCCCTACGACACCAGCGGACACATCCGGCTGCTCGGGGAGACTTGGTTGGCCGTGGCCGCCGATGAGAAGCCGATCGCTCCGTCGACCCCGGTAGTGGTCACGTCCGTCCGCGGCACCACACTCACCGTGCGTGCCGCACCATCAAGGGAGTTGCAGTGATCGCCATCGGCCCACTCGCCGTCACTGGCATCGTGGTTGCGGCATTCGTCGCCATCGTGTTGCTGATGATGTTGCGCAAGATGATCAACATCGTTCAACAAGGCCAGGTGGGCGTGGTCAAACGCCTCGGCGAGTACCGCAAGACCCACGACCCGGGGTTGGTCATCCTTGCCCCTTTCATCGATTCACTGCAGCACGTCGACATGCGCGAGATCCCCATCACCGGCGATCGCCAGGAGGTGATCACCAAGGACAACGTGGTGGTCACCGTGAACGCCACGATCTTCACCCAGGTCGTCGACGCAATGCAGGCGCTGTTCAGCGTCGCCAACTTCGACGTTGCGATTGACGCCTTGGCGCGCACCGCGCTGCGATCGGTGATCGGCACGTTGTCGCTCGACGAAGCGCTATCCGAGCGGGAGCGGATCAACACCGATGTGCAGGGCCAGATGGAGGCAGTCACCGACAAGTGGGGCATCAGGATCAGCAGGATCGAAATCGTCGAGATTGCTCCCCCACCGCAGATACTGCAGGCGCTGGCCCTCCAAAAGACCGCCGACCAGGAAAAGCGGGCCAAGATCCTCCAATCAGAGGGCCACCAGCAGGCTGCGATCAACGTCGCCGATGGTGCCGCGAAGGCCGCTATTCGAGCTGCCGAGGGCGAACGCGAATCTGCCATCCTGCGTGCAGAAGGTAACCGTCAAGCCGCGATCCTCGAGGCCGAAGGCCGGGCGCAGGCGATCGCCAGCGTGTACAACGCGATCCATGCGGCTAGCCCCGACCCATCGCTGATCGCCATCCTGCAACTCGAAACACTGTCCAAATTCGCCGACAGCGACAACGCCAAGATCGTGGTGCCGTACGAGAGCGTCGGCCTGCTCGGTGCGGCCGATGTCCTCAAGTCAGTGCTCGGGTCAGCGCCTACCCCGTGAGATAGGCGAGAACCCGGCAATCAGCTGGCAATCAGCCGACGTTCAACTGGCGTTCAACTGGCAATCAACTGGCAATCAACTGGCAATCAACTGGCGAACAGCTTGGCGATGCGGCGGATGCCTTCGGCCATGTCATCGTCGCCGAGGGCGAAAGAAAAGCGGGCATAGCCGGGGGTGCCGAAAGCCTCACCCGGCACGAACGCCACCTTGGCTTCGCTGAGCACCAGATCGGCCAGCTCCAACGTGGTGTGGGCGGTCTTCCCATTGACCTCGCGGCCGAGTAGCGCCTTCACGTTCGGATAGCAGTAGAACGCACCCTGGGGCTCCAAGCAAGTGATGCCAGGGATGTCGCTGAGCATGCGGTGCATCGTGCGGCCACGCCGCTCGAACGCCTCGCGCATCATCGCCACCGCCGATAGGTCGCCGCTCACCGCAGCCAGTGCCGCGGCCTGCGCCACATTCGACACGTTGGAGGTGGTGTGCGACTGGAAGTTGATGGCTGCCTTCATCACATCCGCCGGCCCGATCATCCAGCCGACCCGCCACCCAGTCATCGCATACGTCTTCGCCACGCCGTTGACGATGATGCACTGATCGGCCACATCGGGCACCAGCGTGGGCATCGACACGAACTGATGCGGACCATAGGTGAGGTGCTCGTAGATCTCGTCGGTCACCACCCAGATGCCGTGCTCCACAGCCCACCTGGCGATGGCCTCCACCTCGTGGCGAGGGTATACGGCGCCGGAGGGGTTGTCGGGGCTGACGAACAGCAGAGCCTTGGTACGTGAGGTGCGTGCCGCCTCCAGTTGTTCCACGGTCACCCGGAATCCGGTCTCCTCGCCGGTGTCGATTACCCGCGGTACTCCACCAGCCAGGGTGATCGCCTCCGGATAGGTGGTCCAGTACGGCGCAGGGCACAGCACTTCGTCGCCCGGGTCACACAGTGCGGCAAACGCGGTGAGCACAGCGTGCTTGCCCCCGTTGGTCACCAGCACCTGGCTCGGCGAACAACTGAAGCCCGAGTCGCGCAACGTCTTCGCGGCGATCGCGTCGCGCAACGCCGGTTGGCCGGCGGCGGGCGTGTAGTGGTGCATCACCGGGTTGCTGCACGCCCTGATCGCCGCCTCGACGATGTGCTCCGGCGTCGGAAAGTCAGGCTCACCGGCACCGAAACCGATCACGTTCTCGCCCTTGGCCTTCAACGCCTTGGCCTTCGCGTCCACTGCGAGAGTGGCAGATTCGGCGATGCTGGCAAGACGATGACTGATGCGGTTCACATCCGGCGATCCTACTGGACGCCGTTGCTCAGGTTCCGGCAGTTTCCCCGTGCCGGGCGGCCACAGGTGGGGACGGTTGCCGCGGACGACAGACTGGACCCGTGACAACTGCGAAAGAAAGCGTCATTGATCCGGCCGATATCTCGATCCCGCGAGATCTTCTGCCTTCCGACGGACGCTTCGGCTGCGGACCTTCGAAGATCCGCGCGGAGCAGGTGCTCGCCCTGGCCAAGGCGAACACCAACCTGCTCGGCTCGTCGCACCGCCAGGCACCCGTGAAGAACCTCGTGGGGTCGGTCCGTGCCGGGCTCGCCGAACTGTTCGAACTTCCCGACGGTTGGCAGATCGTGCTCGGCAACGGCGGTTCCACGGCGTTCTGGGACATCGCCACCTTCGGGTTGATCCGCAACCGCAGCCAGCACGCGGTGTTCGGCGAGTTCTCCTCCAAGTTCGCCGAAGCAGCGGTAGCTGCACCACACCTCGCTGACCCGGTGATCGTCAACAGCGCCACCGGCGACCACCCTGAGATCACCAACGCCGCCGACGGCGTCGATGTGGTGGCGCTGACCCACAACGAGACATCCACCGGCGTGTCGATGAACCTACGCCGCCCGGCCGGCGACGCACTCGTGGTGGTTGACGCGACATCCGGCGCCGGTGGTCTGCCGTGGCAACCGAGCCAAGTCGACGTCTACTACTTCGCCCCCCAGAAGTGCTTTGCCAGCGACGGCGGCCTTTGGCTGGCGGCATGCTCGCCGGCCGCGCTGCAACGGATCGCCGAGATCAGCGCCACGAAGCGCTGGACACCGGCCTCACTCAGCCTGCAGATCGCACTGAACAACTCGTTGTCGAACCAGACCTACAACACGCCGGCGCTTGCCACTCTGGTGCTGCTCGACGAGCAGATCAAGTGGATGCTCGGCCAGGG
>JBDSMK010000006.1:0-4895 GCA_039915905.1 Ilumatobacteraceae bacterium | reverse complement strand
CGTCGGTGGAACGACCGACGCGAGTGGCTTTGGCACTCGGCAGCGGCGGTGCCCGCGGTTACGCCCACATCGGGGCGATCCAGGTGATCGAGGAACGCGGCCTGCAGATCGTCAGCATCGCCGGCGCGTCGATGGGTGCACTCGTCGGAGGCCTGCATGCCGCCGGCTCACTACGCGGCTACACCGAGTGGGTCATCGGGTTGAAGCAGCGCGACATCCTGCGAATGCTCGATTTGTCGATCTCTGCGCCTGGTGCGCTGCGCGCCGAGCGGATCTTCGCCAGGGTCCGCGAGTTGATCGGCGACGTCCGCATCGAGGACCTCCCTGTGCACTTCACGGCCGTGGCCACCGACTTGTTCGCCAGGCGCGAGGTGTGGTTCCAGCACGGCCCGCTGGAGCTAGCCATTCGCGCCTCGGCGGCCATCCCCGGGATCCTTGCCCCGGTGATGCACAACGGTCGCGTACTCGTCGACGGAGGTCTGCTGGACCCGATCCCTATAGCCCCCACACGCGGCGTGAACACCGACACGACCATCGCCATCGACCTGGCCGGCGATCGCACCAGCCGTAGCGCGCCGCTACGCGAAACCGCCGACCGCCACCCGATCGAGGAGATGAGCGATCGGTTGCGGCGCAGCGCATCACGGCTGATGGACCGCGACTTGGCCCGTCAGCTGATGGGCCGTCTCGGCCGGGCCGACGGGCGCAGCGAGCCCGAACTGACAATCGAGGCACTGGCGGGAGCACCCGAAGCAGAACTCGAGTCGCTGCCCGCGAACCTCGGCAAGTTCGATGTCGTGGACCTCTCCTTCGAGGCAATGATCAGCGTGCTGACCCGATACCGCCTGGCCGGGTACCCGCCAGACGTTGTCGTGCACATCCCGAAGGACGCGTGCCGCACGCTCGACTTTCATCGTGCCACCGAGGTGATCGAACTTGGACGAACCCTCACGGCCGAGGCGCTGGACCGAGCCGGGCTCACCGGGACGACGCCCAACTCCTCGGTCACTCCATCGATCGAGTGATGCGGAACTAAAGTCGCTGACTATGGGCATCTACGCGATCCACACGCTGTTCGAGGGCGGCAGCTTCTTCGAGGGTCCGAGGTGGCACGACGGCACGTGGTGGGTGTCCGACTTCTACCGCAAGCAGGTGTCGACGATCACCGCCGACGGCGTCGAGCAGGTCGTAGTGCGAGTCGAAGGCCAGCCGTCCGGTCTCGGTTGGATGCCCGATGGGGCGCTGGTGATCTCGTCGATGAACGACCGAAAGGTGTTGCGCTTCGCCGACGGCGCGCTGACCACGTTGGCCGACCTGTCCGCGCTCTGCGCCGGACGGCTCAACGACCTGGTCGTCGACGGCCGCGGCCACGTATTCGTCGGCAACTTTGGGTTCGACCTGATGGCCGGGGATCCACCTGTCGATGCCACGCTGGTGCGCGTCGCCCCGGATGGCTCGTCAGCCATTGCCGCCGACGGTTTGACGTTCCCGAACGGTGCGGTGATAACCGCCGACGGATCGACGCTGATCGTCGGCGAGACACTTGGCAACCGCTACACCGCTTTCACACTGCACCACGATGGCTCGCTTACCGATCGGCGAGTGTGGGCCGAACTCGGCCCGCATGCCATATGCCCGACGCTGGATGAGCAACTGTCGATGTTGAAGGTCGCCCCTGACGGCTGCACTCTCGACGCCGAGGGATACATCTGGGCCGCCGATGCTGTCGGCGGGCGTGTCGTGCGCATCGCTCCAGGCGGGAAGATCGTCGATCAGGTTGACGCACCCGCCGGGCTTGGCGTGTTCGCCTGCCAGCTCGGCGGCGACGACGGCCGCACATTACTGATGTGCGCGGCACCCGACTTCTTGGAGCACAACCGTGCACCGGTACGCGAGGCAGTGCTGCTCACCACCACCGTTGCCGTACCACACGCCGGGTTGCCCTGAATCAGCTGGCCTGAATCAGCCGGCCTGAATCAGCCAGCGCGTTCCGCCCAAGCAGCCTCGACGGCGCGGTGTGCGAGTGTGATCTCATCCCACTGCTCAGGATCGAGCACGTTGATGATGTGCGGGAACAGGTCGTACTCCTCGTCTTCAATGTGGGTCACCAGCAGACGCAGCGCATCAGCCACCCGTGCCCCTGACGGGCCATCGGCGAGCCAGTGGTAGAGATCCTGATGCTCCTGGCACAGGTCGGTGATGCGGTCGGCCAGCTGTGGGATCTGCTTGGCGTGTTCGAAAAGGCCGATCTCCTCCTTCACAGCGTGCATCTGCAACAGGTCGGTCAGTTCGGAGAACACCGCATCCACATCGGTCACACGCCGATCACCGTAGAACAGAGAGTCGTGCACCTGGTCGCCGAGCTCCAGTAGGCGCACATGCTCCACTGCCAGCTCGGCCGTCGGGCCGGATCGGCGGCAACCGCAGTAGTCGCACATCGGCGATCACCCCTCGCCCAGATGGCAGCACACCTCGAGCTCCATGCCGTCGATGTCTCGGAAGAACAGCGACCACTCTGACCCGAGCTTCTGGATGTCGCCCACATACCCTCCGGCGGCGATGATCCTGTCGCGGGTGGCGCGCAATGTGTCCAACGAGTCGACCGACAACGCGAAGTGGTCGATCGCTCCCCTGTCGCCCTGCCCGCGCTGCTCGCCGATGATCGCCTCCGCGGTTGTCTCGAACACGTTCAGGCCTGCTCCACCGCCGAGGTCGATCGTCGCCATCCGCGGATGGTCGGCGCGCTTGGGTATCTCGGACGACTTGATGGCCTCGAAGGCATCGACGTAGAACTTCACCAGCCGGTCAAGATCGGTGGTCAGGGTGGCCACATGGTTGAAGCCCGTAGTGATCGGCATAGCCACACCTCCATCTAATTGGCATCTAATTGGCATCTAATTTGCGTCGGCATTGAATTGGTGCTCAGTCTGCCAGCCCCCCAAGCGATCCGGTGCGCTGCCGTTGTCCAGTCGGCAGCCGGCAGTCGGCAGTCGGCAGTCGGCGCAGTCCAACTGTACGGCTATGCTCCTGGCGTACGGCGATGGAGCTCGCCATAACCGCCCGACGCTGGTCGCGCTGATAGCCCCTACCGAAACTGACGAATTTCGCTGTTCGTCGCGGTTGAGAGCTACCTGTGCACCTGGGACGTGTGGCTTGGCGGACGGCGAGGAACCCAGGCGGAGGACCGCCGTGCCGAAACCAGAATCTATGCGACGTCGCAGCCGGGAGATCTGCGCGCGTTGCTATGCGCCACTGCGCGGCACCGCGACGTGCGCCTGGTGTGGGCATAATCCTGACAACGAGGCGATGGTCACCGCGTTGGCAGTCCGCCACGAAGAGTTGCTCGAGTACCGTCACGATTCCAACGCCCGACGGGCGTGGCTGCAACGCAACGGGGAGCACCCGTTCATGTCGTGTCCGGCATGCGGACAGTGGGGACGATATGGGCTGTGTGAGTGGTGCGACTTCGACGCAACCGACTACGTCGCCGTGGCAGCGGTGCACGCTCACCGCAATGCCAGAGTCGCCCGAGACGACATCCCGGATTCGGACGGACGGGCGCCACTTGTGCACTGCCGGGCGTGTGGCCAGCTGACCCGCCCGCCGATCTGCACGTGGTGTGACCATGAGCTGCCGGCCACTATCTACGAGGATGCACCGGCCTTGACCGGTTTGCAGTTGCAACGGAGCAAGGCGTACGCGCTGGCACGCGGCATGGTCCGACTCGACGTCGTCGAGCAACTGCGGCTGATCGCCTACCTGTTGCGTTGGATCGCGCTCGGAGCGGCGGTCGGCGTGTTGGCCGGACTGTCGTCAGCTGGGTTCTTGCAGACGTTGACATGGGCGACGAACTTGCGTCTGGAGCACGGCTGGATGTTGTTCGTCCTGCCGCTCGGCGGACTCGTGGTGGGTCTCGCCTACCACCACTTCGGTGGACGCTCCGGCGAAGGGAACTCGCTGATCATCGATGAGATCCATGATCCCAGCGGGTGGGTGCCGCGGCGGATGGCGCCGCTGGTGTTCGGCGGAACGGTGATCACCCATCTCTTCGGCGGTTCCGCCGGGCGGGAGGGAACGGCGATCCAGATGTCTGGCAGCCTGACCGACGGCTTCTCCCGACTGATCCGGCTTGGACCCGACGATCGGCGGCTGATGTTGATCGCAGCCTTGGGTGGGGGCTTCGGCGCTGTGTTCGGTGTCCCGATCGCAGGCTGCGTGTTCGCCCTGGAAGTCCAAGCGGTTGGCCGGATGCGCTACGACGCTCTGATCCCGGCGTTGTCGGCGTCGCTGATCGGCGATCTCGTCGTCCGAGCGACCGGAGTCAAGCACGCTCTGCTGCCGCAACTGGTCGAGGTCCACGTCACCGTCGGCCTCGCCGGAAAGGTCGCGATCGCAGGCTTGGCGTTCGGGCTGGCAAGCATCGTGTTCTCCGAACTGGTCCACGGGATCAAACGGGCGTTGGCGACGATTGTCTCCTGGCCACCAGCGCGGCCACTCGTCGGCGGAATTGGAGTGATCGGCCTCACCTACCTCGTCGGCACCCGCGACTACCTCGGCCTGTCGATCCCGTTGATCACCAAAGCGACCGCCGGGGGCGCTGGGATCGTCGCTGGGGCGTTTGCGCTGAAGTTGCTGTTCACCGCGATCACGCTGGGCGCCGGCTTCCAAGGAGGCGAGGTCACGCCGTTGTTCGTGATCGGGGCGACGCTCGGCGTAACGATGGGACGTCTTCTCGGTGTGCCGATCCCGCTGATGGCCGCGATCGGTTTCGTCGCTGTGTTTGCCGGCGCCACCAACACACCGTTGGCGTGCACCGTGATGGGTGTGGAGCTGTTCGGCGGGAGCGGTGTTGTGCTATTCGCGATCGGATGCGTCGTGTCCTACATCTTTTCCTC
>JBDSMK010000506.1:0-11260 GCA_039915905.1 Ilumatobacteraceae bacterium | reverse complement strand
AAAGGCCAGCACGGCGCGGTGCCCTCCGAGGTCGACCTCGGTCACCAGCGCCTTGTCGCGGCTGGCCTTCAACTTCGTGCCGCCACGCGCCGCGAGTACCACGATGGTCTCCTCACCGACGTTGTGGCGCGTTCTTGCGTACTCCTTGCCGGGGTTGCCGAGGCCGACCACGAGCGCGCCGATCATGTCGGACCTAACGACAACTGCGGCAGATCAGCCGGTCGGATCGGCGGCTGAGCGGGCTGCGTCAGCTGGCCGGGTCTTCTGCGGGCGCTTCAGCCTCGCCATCGGCTTCCGCTGCGGCGGCGATGTCGCCGGCAGCTTCTGCGGCGCTGGTGACGAGGATCGTGACGACCGGGGTCTCAGGATCGCCGTGGGAGCTGACACCGGCCGGCAGGGGAACGTCGCCGACGCGGATGACGTCGCCCGGTTGCATATCGGTGACGTCGATGACGAACTCGTTCGGCATGTTCGCCGGGGTCGTGGTCACCTCGATGTGGTCCATCGAGAGGTCAACCAGCCCGCCTTGAGCGAGCACCGCCTTTGCTTCGCCGACGAGGCGCAGTGGCACGGCGACGATGATCTGCTCGTTCATGTTGACCTGCAGGAAGTCGATGTGGCTGACCGTGCGCCGGATCGGGTGGCGCTGCATCTCCTTGACGACAGCGGCATAGCTCTTGCCGTCGACTTGCAGATCGAGCACGGTGTTGGCGCCGGCCGGGCCGCTGAGCGCGACTCGCAGGTCGCGCCGCTCCACGCTGACGCTCACGGGGGTCATCCCGTGGCCGTAGAGCACCCCGGGGATGTTGCCTTCGGCGCGCAGGCGCCGGGAAGCGGGCGAACCGGTGGAGCGACCGGTGGTGGCGACGAGCTTGGTTTGCGACATGACGGGCCTCGCGAGCAGGGGAACAGAACGGCTGGCAAGCCTACCGGCGCTCAGGACTGATTTTCGCCGCCGAAGATCTCGCTGACGCTGGTGTCCTCGAACACAGCGTTGAGCGCGTCGGCGATCAACGGGGCGATCGAAAGCACCTCGATCTTGGCCAGTTGCTTCTCGACCGGCAGCGGAACGGTGTTGGTCAACACCACGCGCGTGATCGGGGCATCTTTCAACCTGGCGCACGCCGGTCCGCTGAGCACTCCGTGGGTGGCCATCGCCCACACCTCTGTGGCACCGCGGTGCATCAGCAGTTCGGCGGCCGAGCAGATCGTGCTGCCGCTGTCGATCATGTCGTCGGTGAGGATGCACAACCGTCCGTCGACGTCGCCGATCACCTCCTTCGCCTCGGCCACGTTGGCGGTGCCTTTCGGGCGGCGCTTGTAGATGAACGCGAGGTCGGCGCCCTTGTCGTTGAGGTGCTGGGCCATCCGCTCTGCGACCTTTATGCGACCGGCGTCCGGCGACACGATCACCGGGTTGTCGGCGTGCGTGCGCACGTAGTTCTCCAGCACGGGCATCGCCGTGAGGTGATCGACCGGGCCCTCGAAGAAGCCCTGTATCTGGCCACTGTGGAGATCGATAGACACCATCCGCTTGGCTCCGGCAGCCTTGAACAAGTCGGCCACCAGCCGTGCGCTGATCGGCTCGCGTCCCTCGGCCTTGCGGTCCTGGCGGGCGTATCCGTAGGAAGGGCACACGGCGGTTATCCGCTTGGCCGACGCCCGGTAGGCGGTGTCGATCATGATCAGCTGCTCCATGATCGAATCATTGATGCTGTGGCCGTCGCACCCGTAGTGCGACTGCATGATGAACACGTCGCTACCGCGGATGCTCTCGGCGAAACGCGGTCGGATCTCGCCATTGGCGAACTCGGTGAGGTTCGGATGGCCGAGCTCGACCCCCAGATGTTCCGCCACCTCTTCGGCAAGCGCCGGGTGCGTGCGCCCGGTGTATAGCGACATCCGCTTGGTGGTGAGCTTCTCCATGGATCGATGTACTCCGGTCAGAACTGGTTCGCGATTGTGCGGCTGTTAGATCAGTCGGTCCTGGCAGTGTAGAAGGCACCGGTGACGGCGCCCGAAACGACGGAACTTCCCGCCGGCAGATGGGCGAACGGGCCCACCTTGGCGCCGTCGCCGACCTCACTGTCGCGTGCCACCGTGTGCTCGACGACGCAGTTGGCGCCGATGGTGCAGTCCACCAACCGAGTCTCCGGCCCGATTTCGGAGCCGTCGCCGATGGTGGTGGTGCCCTGCAGCATGGTTCCGGGATAAAGGGTCACGTCGCGGCCGAGTTGCACGGTGACATCGATGAACGTCTGTCGTGGATCGAGCATCGTGACGCCGTTCAGCAACCAGTGGCGGTTGGTGCGGTTACGCAGTTCGCGTTCGGCGAGGGCCAGTTGCCAGCGGTCGTTCACGCCGCGGGTCTCGTCGTCTGGTGCTTGAACGCAGCCGATGCGATGGCCCATCGAAGCCAGCGCGCCGATCACGTCGGTGAGGTAGTACTCGCCCTGCGAGTTCTCCGGGTCGAGGTGGCGCAACGCTGGGCCAAGAAGGTCGCGGCGAAACGCGTACATCGCCGCGTTGACCTCCCGGATCATCCGCTCATCGCCCGAGGCTTCGCGTTGCTCGACGATGCGCAGTACGCGTCCGTCGCCGGTCTTGGATGGCGCCCGGATGATCCTGCCGTAGCCCGTGGGGTCGTCGAGAACCGTACTGATCAGCGTGGCGGCGTACTCGTTGGCGTTGTGCGCGGCCACGAGCGCATCGAGCGTCTCCGGTCTCAGCAGCGGGGTGTCGCCCGGTAGCACCACCACCGTGGAGTTGTCGTCGAGGTCGTCGCCCGGGAACGCTCCGAGCCCGATCATCGCCGCATCGCCCGTGCCGCGCTGAACGGATTGCTCCACGAACGACACCTGAGCCCATTGCGGTGCCTGCTCCTGGACCTTTTTGGTGACCTGTTCGGCGCCGTGGCCGACGACCACCACGGTGCGCTCGACGTTCAGGTGTTGGAGGGCGTGGATGACGTACATCACCATCGGCCGCCCACAGATGAGGTGCAGGGGCTTGGGTCGCGCGGAACGCATGCGCGTGCCCTCACCGGCGGCTAGCACGATTGCGGATACTGCCATGGGCCCGTTCTATCGCGGACCGACCGCAACTGCATGGGACTTCCGGGTGAGCACCGACGTCCAGGCGTGACGGACCCATGCGAGGGACGTGTTGCTCCGGGGAGAGGATTCGAACCCCTATAAACGGCACCAAAAACCGATGTCCTACCATTGAACGACCCCGGACGGTCAGCCCATGACCATACCGTTTGCAACGGTTGACACAGATCTTCGAGATGCGTCGCAGGTGTGGGGTTGGGGCCTGGCGTTCAGTACCGATAGCGTCCCACGGGCTATGGGCTCGCTGATCAAGAAACGTCGCAAGAGAATGCGCAAGAAGAAGCACAAGAAGATGCTGCGGCGTACCCGTCACCAGCGCCAGCGTGGCAAGTGACGCGGCGATAGAGCGCCAGCTCCAAGATCGACCTCTAGAAGCGACCGCCTACGGGCGGTCGTTTCGCGTTTTCGCTGAAGTCAGCACCACGGTCGCTTCGGCCAGCGCATCGCCGAGTTCGGCGAAGTGCCCGGCGAGGAACCACGTGGCACCGCTGCCCGCCAATGTCGGAACGACTCCTGCGGCCTCGGCGATACGGTCGCGCCACCTGCTCAACTCTGGCTCGACGGCAACGGCTGCTGCCTCCAGGTCGTTGGGGCCGTCGCCGCGCGGAGCTTCGAGGAGATCCCACATGCGGTAGACGGCCGGCGTGCTGACGACCAGCGGAGGAATCACCAATGTGACGTCGAGCGGCCTGTGCGGTAGCGGTTCGACCAGTTCACCGATGCCGCGCACCGTTGCTCGACCGCCCACGAGGCAGAAGGGCACATCGGCGCCGAGAGCCACCGTCCCGGCGACATCGTGGAAACCGGCCCAGCGCAGCACTGCGGCTGCATCGGCCGATCCGCCGCCGAGGCCGCCGCCGTGCGGGATCACCTTGCGCAGGTGCACACCTGCCCGCCGGCCTGCAAATCGCAGGGCGCGCGCCACGAGGTTGGAGTCGTCCAGCTTCAATCCGTCCGCGAACGGGCCATCGGCAGTCAATCCGCTCCCACCGGGGGTGATCTCCAGTGAGTCGGCCAGTTGCAGCGTGACCATCTCCGCGTCGATCAGGTGGTAGCCATCGCGACGCACCCCGGTGATGTGCAACCGCAGGGTCAGCTTGGCCGGGGCGACGATCACCGCGGTGTCGGTCACGGACCGTCCCAGGCCGCCGTCAGCGCACCCCATTCCACGATGCCGAGCTCCTCCGGCCGCCGTTGGGGGTCGATCCCCGCGGCCTCGAACGCCTCGGGCGTCACCACGCCGGCGAGCGAGCGACGCAGCATCTTGCGGCGTTGGCCGAACGCGGTGCGCACTAGATGGAACAACTTGTCTGCGGGCACGTCGACGGCCGGCACCTCCCGGCGGCGGATCTCGACCAGCGCCGACTCGACGTTCGGCCGAGGCAGGAACACGCTGGCGGGAACGAATCCGACGAGCTTGGAGGTGGACCAGTAGGCCACCTTCACGCTCACGGCTCCGTAGGCGGCGGTGCGTGGTGCGGCGCACATCCGCTCGCCGACCTCGCGCTGCACCATCACCAGCATCCGCTCGATGGCCGGTACACCGTCGAGCAGATCGCACACCAGCGGGGTGGCGACGTTGTACGGCAGGTTGGCGACCAGCACCCACCGGACACCGGTGCCCGGTCGCTGGCCGATGCCCGGTTGCTGTCCGGTGCCAGGTTGCTGGGTGTCCGGTTGCTGGTCGTCGAGGGGTACGTCGGCGAGGGGTACGTCGGCGAGCACCGCCTGCCAATCGATGCGCAACGCGTCGCCCTCCACGACGCGCACGTTGGGGTGCCCGGCCATAACATCGCGCAGCACTGCGACGATGCCGCGGTCCAACTCCACCGCAACGACGGTGGCACCCGTCTCCGCCAGCGCCAGGGTGAGCGACCCGAAACCGGCGCCGATCTCCACGACGCTGTCTCCAACACCGACGGCGGCGAGACGGGCAATGCGTCGCACCGTGTTGGGGTCGACCACGAAGTTCTGTCCGAGGTCACGTCTGGCGGCCAGGCCGTGGGTGTGCAGCAGTTCGCTGATGCCGGCGCGGGTGTGCACGCCTACCAGCTGATGCGGACGTTGACCGGCGCGTCGCTGAGGTTGGCGATCTTGGCCAGCACGTCGGTGTGCACCACGATGCCGATGCCCGCGGCGAGGGTGACTCCGAGCTTGTTGTGGCATGTCGTGGATTGGCCGTTGTCGAGGTTCAACACCGTGATCGTGCGGCCTCCGGGAGCCAGCGGGGTGGTGCACGGCGATCCATTCGGATCGGGGTAGCGGCGGAAGCTGGCGCGAACGTCGGCGTAATTGCCGGGCGGCACCGTGCCGCGCGCTATCTCCTTGTCGATCTGGGCTGGTGACCTGGTGGCGGCCGGTCGGGCGTTGTCGAGGAACACCGGGGGCGCAGGGGTGTAGGTGGTGGGGACGGTGGCGCCGGTTTCGCCGGAGGGCACCGCCAACCCGGCGGCGCCGGCGGTGGGCGCAGTGCTCGAGGGCGCCTGATCGCGGCCCATCACCCACAGTGCGGGCAGCGCGACAACAGTGAAAATGACGGCGAACACCAACCGGCCGCGGTCGACGTTGCTCATCGGTAGGTGCTCGCTGAACGGTTCATGGTTGGGATTAGCATCCCGGCCATTTGGGGGGCGGCCGAGCGCGAAGAGAAAAGGCTAGGCAACCAGGCGCGGGAACGCAAGAGCGGCGTTCATCGCGGTGGTCGCCCGAACGCTTTCCGTAGTTGTGTGGCGAGCGTCGGCGAGCGCCGCGACCACCACCGTGACGTAGGCAGGTTGGTTGGTGCGACCGCGGTGTGGCACTGGT
The DNA here is from genome assembly GCA_039915905.1 of Ilumatobacteraceae bacterium. Lineage (GTDB taxonomy): Bacteria > Actinomycetota > Acidimicrobiia > Acidimicrobiales > Ilumatobacteraceae > JAODBQ01. The sequence goes on along the minus strand of JBDSMK010000506.1, from coordinate 5,342 downwards.
GCGAGGTACGGACTGTCGGTCTCTGCCAGCAGCCGGTCGGCCGGACACAGTGCGGCCGCCTCACGTACATCGACCGCAGAGCGGAACGTGACGATGCCGCTGAAGCTCAGGTAAGCGCCGAGGTCGAGACACCGTCTGGCCTCAGCCTTTCCCCCGCTGAAGCAGTGGAACACGGTGCGTTGGGGGACACCTTGTGCGGCGAGCACGTCGAACGTGTCGTCCCACGCGTCGCGAGTGTGGATCACCAACGGAAGGCGATGCTGGTGGGCAAGGGAGATCTGCGCGGCAAACGCCTCGCGCTGGGCGTCGCGCGGCGAGTGCTCGTAGTAGTAGTCCAGTCCGCACTCGCCGATCGCGACCACCCGTGGCTCGGTTAGCAGGGCGGTGATCGACTCGACCCCGTTGATCGCCTCATGGGGGTGCAGGCCCACTGTGGCGAACACGCCGGCGTTGTCGGCGGCGATGGCCAGCGCGGCAGAGCTTGTTGCGGCGTCGCAGCCGATGTTGATCATCGTTGTGACTCCGGCGGCCCGTGCCGCGTCGATAACCTCGGCGACCGGAGTACCACGGGTGTCGTAGAGGTGGCAGTGGGTGTCGACGTAACCGTCGCCGAGCGCGGTCACTGCAGTCAGATCGACTTGCGCGGGAACAACGAGTCACCCTTGGTGACGGTGAGCCCGCCCGGGTAGCCGCCCCATGCGGCGGCCTGGGGGAGCCGCTGTTCGGCCACAGTGCCGGGTAGACCGATCCGCTCCCACACCGTCTGCGAAGTGCCTGGAACTGCCGGGTAGGCCAGCAGGGCGACGATCCGCAAGGCCTCCAACGCATCGCCCATCACCGTGTCGACGCGGGCACCAGGCTCCGCCTTCCACGGCTCGTTGGCCTCGAGGTATGCGTTGGTCGCACGAATCAGGCCCCACGTGGCTTCAAGTGCGCGGCTTGGCTGAACTTCGGCCCACCCGGCAGCGGTTGCCTCGAATGCCGCCGCTGCCGCGTGCGCCAGCGGCGATTCCGGCGACGGCGCCGGGCCAACTCCGGCGCACTTCTTGCCGACCACCGTGGCCACCCTGGCCAGCAGGTTGCCGAAGTTGTTGGCGAGGTCGCTGTTGTAGCGCGCCACAAGGCCTTCGTAGGTGAAGTCGCCGTCGTTGCCGTATGCCGTCTCGGCCAGCACGTAATAGCGGAAACCGTCGACGCCGACCTCGTCGACCAGGTCGAGCGGGTTGACTACGTTCCCCGACGACTTGCTCATCTTCTCGCCGCCGACCAGCAGCCAACCGCCGACCGCCCACCCGGCCGGCGGCTCGAGGCCGGCCGACATCAGCATCGCCGGCCAGTACACGCAGTGCTGGCGGATGATGTCCTTGCCGATCAGGTGACGTCCCGGCCACCAGTGCTCGAAGCGGTCGCTGTCGGTGCCGAAACCGATAGCGCTGAGGTAGCTGGTCAGCGCGTCGAACCACACGTAGGCGACGTGCTTGGAGTCCCACGGCAACGGGATGCCCCACTTCAGGCTGGTGCGGCTGACCGAGAAGTCGCGCAGCCCGCCACGGATCAACCCGAGTGCCTCGTTGCCGCGGAACTCAGGCACGATCACACCGGGATGGGCGGCGTACCACTCCAGCAGGCGGTCCTGGAAGCGCGACAGGCGGAAGAAGTAGTTCTCCTCCTCCAGGAATTGCACGGCGCGCTTGTGGATCGGGCAGAGGTCGCCGTCCAGCAGTTCCTCGTCGGTGTAGTACAGCTCGCAGGCCACGCAGTACTTGCCGGCATAGACGTCGAGTTCGATGTCGCCTGCGTCGTAGCAGCGCTGCAACAACTCGGCCACGCCGATCTTGTTCCGCTGCTCGGTGGTCCTGATGAAGTCGTCGTTGGACACGTCGAGCTGCTGCCAGGCCTGTTGGAACAGCGGGGCGATGGAGTCCGTGAACGCCTGTGGCGACATCCCAGCGGCCTCTGCGGCCTGCTGGATCTTCAGGCCGTGCTCGTCGGTGCCCGTCAGGACCTGGACTTCCTCGCCCCGCAAGCGGTGCCACCGCGCCAGCGCGTCGCCGATGATCGTCGTGTACGCATGCCCCAGATGGGGCTTGGCATTTACGTAGTAGATCGGTGTTGTGAGGAAGTAGGTGGTGCCCACCCGGATGAGGTTACGACGCCAGTTTCGATTCGGCCGATTGATTCCGGTTTCGATGCGGTGGGGCAGCCATGTGAAGAATGTTCGGATGAGCGACTTCGACAAGGCGATCCACGTGGCACCCGATGGCTCGTCGGAGATCGTTGCCGGGTGGGACATCGGCGGTAACGCCAACGGCGGGTACCTGCTGGCACTGATCGCCAATCACATGCGTGCTCTGTCGGGTCGGCCCGATCCGATAACTGTGACCGGCCACTACCTCAGCCCGGGAGTGGCCGGTCCGGTGCAGATCGACGGCGAGGTGATCAAGAGTGGTAAGCGCTTCGCGACGGTCACTGCCACGATGCACCGCGATGGCCGCCCGATGCTGCAGGCTCTCGGCACATTCGGCGATGTTGCCTTCGGCTCGGGCAGTTTCGAACACGTCGCCGCGCAACCCCCGGACCTGCCGGCGATCCAGGAGTGTGTCCGACGCTCGACTGATCAGGGCGGTACACCGGTGCCGATGATGGAGCACCTCGACGTCTTCATCCGCCCGGCCGATGCCGGGTTCATCACCGGCACCAAGTCCGGTGTGGCCGAGATGGCCGGCTGGTTCGCCTTCCCAGACGGCCATGTGGTCGACACCCTTGCGCTGCTGATGGTCTGCGACGCTTTGCCGCCGGGGGTCTTCAACCTCGATCTGCCGGCCGCATGGGTTCCGACGGTGGAGTACACCGTGCACGTGCGTGGCGTGCCTGCTGCCGGGCCATTGCGTTGCATCTTCCGCTCGGAGGCGGTCAGCAACGGATTCCTGCAGGAGGACGGCGAGGTGTGGGACTCAGCCGGGCAACTGGTGGCGATGAGTCGTCAACTGGCGTTGATGGCACGCTGACAACGTCGGTCAGCGATGGCGGGCGTAGCGCAGTCCGGCGGCGAAGCCACCTGCGGCCACACCGGCGGTGCCGACGGCTTGGGTGGTGCGGCGCACCACCGACTTGGTGCGTTGGCTGAACACCACTATTGGCCAGGTGTGCGCATTGGCGAACCGTTCGAGCTTGCTGTCGGGGTTCACGGCCACCGGATGGCCGACGGCCTGGAGCATCGGCAGGTCGCTGGCCGAATCGCTGTAGGCCCAGCACTGGGCGAGGTCGAAGCCTTCCCAACGGGCGAGTTCCTCGATCGCCTCCACCTTGCCGGGGCCGTAGCAGAACGGCCCTGCCAGCTCGCCGGTGTACACGCCGTCGACGATCGCACTGCGGGTGCCGAGCCCGGCCGTCATGCCCAGAGCCCTGGCCAGCGGCTCCACCAGCTCCACGGGGGAGGCGGACACGATGTATGTGGCCCGGCCAGCGTGCCGGTGCAGATCCACCAGGCGCTGGGCTTCCGGCCGGACCCGGTCGAGCAACTTCGGCACGATGTCGGAGTTCAGCGCCACGAGGTCGTCGTGGCGCACACCGCGCACGGCCCCGAGGATCCGGTCGCGGGCCCCGGCGGAGGTGTCATCGCCTGCGCCGCGCCATCGGAACGACACAGCACCCATCGCGTCGCGGATGAACTCGCGCGGTGGCACCAGGCCCGCACGCCAGGCGGCGATGCCGAACACGAACACCGACGAGCCGCTGATAAGCGTGCGGTCGAGATCGAAGAACGCCGCGTTCGTGGACGGCACCGACAACTCGGTGAATTCGGTGAATTCGGACATCGTTGTCTCGGACCTCCTTCGGAGGGTGTCGGTGATGTTTGCATTGGGCTTTGGGACTCAGCGACCTCGGGGTAGGAGGAGTGCCAGGTCGTAGACCCGCCGCTTGGACACGCGAAGTGCCGTGACGACGGTAGCAACGGCCGTCCGCCGGTCGGCGCCACTACGAAGTGACATCAGCAACGCCTCCCGCACATCGTCATCGCTCGGTTCGACAGGTGGCGGACGACCCTCCACGACGACGACGTACTCGCCTCGTGGTGGGGCGGTCACAAGGTGCTCCACCGCGCCGGCCAGGGTGCCGCGCCACGTGTCCTCGTGCAGCTTCGTGAGCTCACGGGCCAGCACGATGCGGCGATCACCGCCGCACGCAGCGGCGAGGTCGGCGACGGTGCGCTCGATGCGGTGGGGCGCCTCGTAGAGCACCCAGGTCCGTGTTTCCTCGGCGGCGGCGGCCAGGCGGTTGGTGCGTTCGCGACCAGAACGCGGCAGAAAGCCCTCGAACACGAATCGGGTGGTGTCGAACCCGGAGATCACCAGGGCCATCACCAGGGCCGTCGGCCCGGGCACTGCTGACACGCGGTGCCCGGCGTCGATGACTGCACGCACCAGGCGTGATCCCGGGTCGGAAATGCCCGGCGTGCCGGCGTCGGTGACCAGCGCAACCGACGATCCACCCGCCAGCAGCGCGACCACTTCGTCGACGCGAGCGGCCTCGGTGTGTTCGTTGGCAACGGCCATGCGCACCCCGCTGATCCCGGCGTGGGCCAACAACCGGCCCGTTCGGCGGGTGTCCTCGCAGCAGATCAGTGCGGCGTCGCGCAAGGCCTCCACCGCTCGTCCCGAAAGGTCTCCGAGGTTGCCGATCGGCGTGCTCACCAACACCAGTTCGGCATGGCGGATGTTCAATCGGAGCTCGTCTCCGTGGGTGGCTCGGAGCTCGTCTCCGTGGGTGGCCCGGCGGCGCGGATCTCCACTGTGTCGCCGACTCGCAGGCCCCACCGGGCGAATGCCCCAGCCTCGGCTTCCACCACCGACCGGGCATGCCACACCGGCATGCCCATCCGGTGACGTGCCAGCCGTTCGGTCTTCAACACGTTGCCGTCGGCATCGAGATAAGCGACGTCGATCGGGAACCGCATGCCGAAGGTGTGCACCCATCGACAGCCGGGCAGCACGAACGCGCCTTCCACGGAGTCGCGGCCGAGCAACCCACGGCCCTTTTGGCGATGACCCTCGGCCGTCTCCGCCGAGGCGAGTACCCGTCCTTCAGTCACGAGCCAGGCCATGGGCTGAGCTTTGCATGCCTGCACCGTTACCATCGCCTCATCGCCGGACCATTCGAAGACACAGACCTCGGCTTGAGCCCACATGTCACTGTGCTCGTCGGTAAATCTGCAGGCAAGTACCCCGATGGCAACAGCACGTTGGTGGCCGGTTCCGAAGCGGTGGTGATGATCGACCCGTCGCTGACCGTTCACAACCGCGGCGGCGCACCTGTCGACGTAGATCGCGTGCTCATCAGCC
>JBDSMK010000466.1:0-3073 GCA_039915905.1 Ilumatobacteraceae bacterium | reverse complement strand
GGGGCCTTTGCTGGCGGAAGCCTCGGCCAACTGCGCGCCGACCATCGCTCCGTAATCGCCGCGATCCACCGAACGAAAGATGCCGAACGGGGTGGGTGAATGGTCGTCGTGCGACAACCGCGCCAGTGCGAAGGCCAGGCTGGGATCCTGGCGGTAGGCGTCGTGTACCAGGATCGCGTCCTCGCCGACATCGGCGACAGCGACGATGCGCAACTGACCGTCGGGGCCCATGACAACGCCGCGGCTTCCATCCGGGCCGAACCGGATCGGCTCGCCATGGCGCAAGTCGATCATCATGTCCTCGCGCGCCGCTCGGCTGGTAACCGAATCGAATGCACCGTCGTTGAATACGTTGCAGTTCTGGAAGATCTCCACGAACGACGCACCCTTGTGATCATGCGCAGCCTTGAACGTGGCCATCATGTGCTTGCGGTCGAGGTCATGGGTGCGGGCGACGAACGAAGCCTCCGCTCCAAGCGCGATCGACAGAGGGTTGAACGGTGCATCCACCGATCCGAACGGACTGCTCTTGGTGACCTTTCCGATCTCCGATGTCGGCGAATACTGGCCCTTGGTGAGGCCGTAGATGCGGTTGTTGAACAGCATGATCGTCAGGTTGACGTTGCGCCGCAGGACATGGATCAGGTGGTTGCCTCCGATCGACAGCCCATCGCCGTCGCCGGTGATGACCCAGACGTCGAGGTCTGGTCTGGCAACGGCAACACCGGTGGCGATAGCCGGGGCGCGGCCGTGGATGCTGTGCATCCCATACGTGTTCATGTAGTACGGGAACCGTCTGGAACAACCGATGCCGCTGATGAACACCGTGTTCTCCGGGGCGACACCGAGCTCCGGCATCAGCTGCTGCACCGCGAGCAGGATCCCGTAGTCGCCGCAACCAGGGCACCAACGCACCTCCTGGTCGCTGGTCCAGTCTTTCTTGGTGGTGAGGGGAACCATTGTGTCGGTCACTTGCCGGCCTCCTTCTCGATTGCTGTCTCCAACTCTTGGGTGGTGAACGGCGCACCCTGCACCTTGCTGATCGACTTCGCGTCGATCAGGTACTCAGCGCGCACTACTCGGCACAACTGGCCGAGGTTGAGCTCCGGCACGATCACCTTGGAGAACGATCTCAGCACTTCTCCGAGGTTCGACGGCAACGGGTTGAGGTGGGTCAGGTGCACCCACGCGACCTTGATGCCACGGCGTCTGGTGCGTTGCATCGCTGCATCGATTGCCGCCCATGTGGACCCCCAGCCGAGCACGCACAGATCGGCGTCGGCATCGCCGACAAGCGTGGCAAGCGGGATGTCACTGGCGATCCCGGCGATCTTCGCAGCGCGCAGGTCCACCATCTTCTGGTGGTTCTCTGGCGTGTAATTGATGTTGCCGCTGCCGTCCTCCTTCTCCAATCCGCCGACCCGATGCATAAGCCGAGGCGTACCCGGAATCGCCCACGGCCGCGCCAGGGTGACGGGATCTCGGAGGTAGGGCCAGAACTCAGCGGTGCCGTCCTCCCGCACGTGGTTCGTCTCGGTCGCAAACGGTACGGAGATGTCCGGCAGCGAAGCCGGGTCTGGAAGCAACCATGGCTCGGTGCCGTTGGCGATGTAGCCGTCGCTCAACAAAATCACCGGCGTGCGGTACTTGACGGCGATTCGCACCGCTTCGATAGCCGCGTGAAACGCGTGTGACGGGCTGTGCGCCGCCACGACCGGCAATGGCGCCTCGCCGTGACGGCCGTACAGGGCGATGTTCAAGTCGGCGGCTTCGGTCTTGGTCGGCAGCCCGGTGGACGGCCCGCCACGCTGGATGTCGACGAGCACCAGCGGAAGCTCCAAGGCGACTCCGAGGCTCAGCGTCTCGCTCTTCAGCGCAACACCGGGACCGCTGGTGGTGGTGACGCCGAGGTTGCCGGCGAAGGCCGAGCCGAGTGCCATGCCGATGGCCGCGATCTCGTCTTCCGCCTGGACCGTTCTGACACCGAAGTTCTTGTGCTTGGAGAGCTCGTGGAGGATGTCGCTGGCCGGCGTGATCGGATAGCTGCCGAGGAACACCGGGAGCTTGGCCAGTTGCCCGGCAACGACCAGACCCCAGGCGAGGGCGGTGTTACCGCCGATGTTGGTGTACTCGCCTGCCGGAAGTGGCGCCGGGTTCACCTGATAGGGGTGGTCAAACAGCTCGGTGGTCTCGCCGAAGTGATAACCGGCACGGAATGCGGCCGTGTTGCTGGCCCTGACCATGTCCGTGAACTTCTGGTCGATCCACTTCAGTGTTGGCTCTAGGGGGCGGGAGTACAGCCAGGAAATGAGGCCAAGGGCAAAGAAATTCTTCGACCGTTCCGAGTCGCGCGACTTGACGCCGAGTGGGGAGGTGGCAAGTGCGGTGAGCGAGGTCATCGGCACTTCGACGACGCGGTAGTTCGCCAGCGAGCCGTCCTCCAGTGGGTTGACCTTGTAGTTCGCCTTGGCGAGGTCGCGCTCGGTGAACGCGTCGGTGTTGACGATCAAAAGGCCGTGCTGCTCGAGGCGCCGCAGGTCTGCCTTCAGCGCAGCCGGATTCATCGCCACCAGCACGCTGGGCGAGTCGCCGGGTGTGGTTATGTCGTGATCGGAGATCTGCACCTGGAAGCTGGACACTCCGTTGACCGTGCCGGCCGGGGCACGGATCTCCGCCGGGTACTCGGGCAACGTGGAGAGGTCATTGCCGAACAGTGCACTGGCCGACGTGAATCTGTCGCCGGTGAGCTGCATGCCGTCGCCAGAGTCACCTGCGAAGCGGACCACCACACGCGAGACGATCTCGACGTCCGCCGCCGGCCGCTGAACGGTGTCGGTCATGACACCCTCCCTCTCGGGAGCCACGCTGCCCCCGTTCATGAACGCCCGACCCCCTGTCGGAGCGTCACCCCCCAACCTATCCCCGCCGCGGCCGAACCTGGGGATCGGCCTGATGCGACGCAACGGTCAGGGCGATACGACGCGCCGGTTAGGACGATACGACGCGCCGGATAGCAACGTCAAAGGGCGGACCGCCGCCGCGATCCGCCCTTTGACATCAAGTCCTCACCATT
>JBDSMK010000465.1:0-8190 GCA_039915905.1 Ilumatobacteraceae bacterium | reverse complement strand
ACTGCAAGTAAACGGGCGGCGCGACGAGTTGATCATCACCGGTGGGGAGAACGTTTGGCCGGCGCAGGTGGAGGAGGTCCTGCGCATCCACCATGACGTCGCCGACGTCGCAGTGACCGGACTCAACGACCCAGAGTGGGGCCAACGGGTCGTTGCCTGGGTCGTGGCTACGCCTGGCGCGACACCGAACATCGACGCGTTGCGCGGCCATGTCCGTTCGATGCTCCCCGCATTCATGGCGCCGAAGGAGGTGCGCCTAGTTGCCGCGATCCCACGCACATCGCTGGGCAAGGTGGCTCGACAGCTCCTGTCCAGCACCACTTTCACGGCGAGCTAGAGTTGTCGGCCATGCGCGGACGCCGGAATCAAGGGATCGCGTGCGCTGCATCGGCGGGTAGTTCCCCCTCGTGACATCCGCAAAGCAGGCGACTGCACCAGCAACACGGCTACCAGCCGCCTACTGGCGACTGTGGTCGGCCAGCACGATCTCCAACCTCGGCGACGGCATATTCCTCGTTGCGCTACCGCTGCTTGCCGCGCAACTGACCACTAACGCCATCTCGATCTCCCTCGTAGCGACGTTTGCCGGGCTGCCATGGCTTGTGCTGTCACTCCCAATCGGAGCAATCATCGACCGGCTCGATCGACGACGATTGCTGGTTCAGGCCGATGCGTTCCGCACTGTCCTGGTCGGGATCCTCGCAGTTCTCGTTGCCGGTGGCCACGCCAGGATCTGGATGCTGTGGCTGCTGGCCGCCGGCCTCGGCACCGCAGAGGTGGTGTTCGACAACGCCTCGCAAGCGATCCTGCCTGCGATTGTTGCACCGCACCAGTTGGAGAAGGCCAACGGCCTGCGTTATTCCGCCGAGGTGACCGCCAACATCTTCGTCGGCACCCCGATTGGCAGTGTGCTGTTCACGCTCGCCGTGTGGCTACCGTTTGCTGCCGACTCGGCCAGTTTCCTTCTCGCGGTGATGCTCGTTGCCACACTGCGTGGTTCGTTCAAGGTCGGCCAGGTACGCCCCACCGCATCACTGTCGCGTGATGTGCGCACCGGGCTCTCCTGGCTGTGGAAGCATCGGTTGTTGCGCGGCCTGGCAGTCGCTCTGGGAATCACCAACTTCGGGTTCCAGATGTCCCAAGGCGTGTTCGTGCTGTTCGCCAAGGAACGCCTGCACATCACCGACACCCAGTTCGGGCTGATGCTGTCGGCCATCGGCGTCGGTGCGATCATCGGAGGCCTTGTCGGAGATCGCATCGTCGCTCGCCTCGGCAAGCTGGCTGTGCTCTACTCAGCTGTCGTGGTGTGGGCGCTGGCGCTCGTGGCCGTCGGGCTGTGGCCGGTGGCCTGGTTCGTCACGGTCGTGTCGGCCATCGAAGCGCTGGCAGCCACGGTGTGGAACGTGGTCACGGTGTCATTGCGTCAGCAGATCGTCCCGGAAGCGCTGTTCGGGCGGGTCAACAGCGTCTACCGCTGGTTCGGTTGGGGCACCATTCCGATCGGCGCCATCGCCGGCGGCCAGGTCGCCCACCTCTACGGCCTGCGTGCCCCGTACTTCGTCGGCGCCGGTTTCGTGCTGCTCGCCATGATCGTTCTGATGCGCACCGTGACGCCGAAGTCGTTGGCCAGTTCGCTGAGTGCGGCGGAGTCTGACCAGGCACCAAGCTCGCCCGACTCCGACACCACACCCGTTTACCTCGAACGCGACCCGATGCTGTGGGAGTAGCCGGATGCGCCGGAGCCGCTCAGGAGACGCCGCGCACCCCGGCGCCACCGTCGATCACATACGTTTCGCCGGTGATCCAACTTGCTGCGTCGGAGGCTAGGAAGGTGGCAAGGTTGGCGATGTCCTGCGGTTCACCGAGTCGCTTCAGTGGCATCGCCTCCGCCAGTTTGTCGCCGAAGTTGTCCACCAGGTAGGCGGCGAAGTCTGTCTTCACCAAGCCGGGCGCGATTCCGACGACTCGGGTAGGGCCGAGCTCGCCGGCCAGCTGCCGGGTTAAATGGATCATCGCCGCCTTGGTGAGGTTGTAGACCCCCAACCCACCTTCGGCACGCAGACCGCCGACCGAGGCGATGTTCACGATGACTCCGGGTTTGGCCTTCATCGCCTGCTCCCAGACCGCCTGGCTCCAGAACAGCGGGCCGCGTAGGTTCACTTGGAACGTCTTGTCGAATCTGCCCTCGTCGACACCAAGCGTTGCGCCGAAGTACGGGTTGGTGGCGGCGTTGTTGACCAGGATGTCCAGACCCCCGAAGCGCTCGATTGTCGCAGACACGCATGCGGATCCAGCCGCCGGATCACCGACGTTGGCCGCGTAAAAGTCGACGTCACCGGAACTGGCCACGGTGCGCAGCTCAGCCACCGCCGCCTCCAACTGATCCCGCTTGCGGGAGACCAGCATCACGCTTGCCCCGGCGGCCGCCATCGTTGCGGCAATTGCTTTGCCGATGCCCTTCGACGCCCCGGTTACCAGCGCGACCTTGCCTTCTAATGAGATTTGCACGTGGGCACTGTGGCACGCGCGAGCACCCGGTGGAACAGCGAGCCGACTTCGGACGCCCGTGCTGGTCGGTCAGCGGACCTTGTCGCTGCGGCGCGAACCGTGCCCGCGGTGGCCGCCACGACCATCGGCCGCAGTGTCGCGGCCGTCGGAGATCGCTTCAGGGTCGGCGGCTGCCGGTTGAGACTGCAACGAGACACGTACCCGGCGGATCCTGCGACCTTCAACCTGGGCTGCTGTGAAACGCCAGCCGTCGTGGACGATCGATTCGCCGCGCACCGGAACGTGCTCAAGTGTGCCGAACAGGAATCCGCCGACGGTGTCCCATTCCACGTCGGGAAGATGCAGATCGAGCAACTCGTCGAGATCGGAGATGTCCATCCCTCCATCGACCAGGTAATCCCCGTCGGCCAGACGCTGCACCTCGGCGGTTTCATCGTCGTGCTCGTCGACGATCTCGCCCACCAACTCTTCTAGGCAGTCCTCGAGCGTGATCACACCGGCCAGTTCGCCGTACTCGTCAGCGACCAGCGCAAGATGGAACTTCTCCGCCTGCATCTCACGCATCAATCGGCTGACCGGCTTGCCTTCCGGAACGACCTTCACGCTGCGCAGGAAGTCGGTGACTGGCCGCTCTCCCCCACCGGTTCGCTCGGCGCGCACCAGATCCTTGATGAACGCCAGCCCGACGACGTCCTCGCCTTCGCCGCGCAGCACAGGCAGCCGGCTGATCCCATGCTCGAGCGCCACGTCGAGGGCCGCAGTCACAGTCAGTGATTCATCTAGGGTGACCATGTCGGGCCGCGGCACCATCACCTCGTGCACAACAGTGTCGCCGAACTCGATGATGCTCTTGACAAGCTCCATCTCTTCCTGCTCGATGACCTCATCGTCGGCCGCGGCCTCGACGATGCCCAACAGTTCCTGTTCGGAGACGAACGGACCTTGCTTGAGGCCCTTGCCGCGCACTATCACGTTGGTCAACGAGATGAGGCCGCGGGAGATCAGCTGCAACGGCGGGAACGCAACGAGCGCGGCAACCGGGCGGGCGGTGATTAACGCAGCGCGTTCGGAATAGATCACCGCATATGTCTTCGGCACTGCCTCGGCGAGTACGAAGAACACCAGCACGTTGAGAAAGACGCCGATGATCACGCCTGCCGTGCCGAACAACCTGCCCGCCACGATCCCGGTCAGCGTTGCCTGCACCGTTTGGCAGATGTTCACGGTTAGCAGCAGCGGGTTGACCCACCGCTCCGGATCGGCGACCAGCCGGATCAGCGCCTTTGCCGAACGGTGGCCTTTGTCGGCCAACGATGCGGCCTTCGGCTTGGTCATCCGCGACAAGCCCATCTCGGCAACCGACATGAAGATCAGCACGATCAGCAGAAGGAAGATGACTGCGAGCATCAACACGTCGATGTTGTCGAAATTGGTCGCGATCATGTTTCGCCCGGATCGGTCGATTGCTCCTGCATGAACCCGGCCGGCACCGGCCCGTGCCAGTGGTGAGCCTCCAGCAGGGCGCGCTCACGGGTCCGCATCAGCTCGCGCTCGTCGGCTTCGGCGTGGTCGTAGCCGAGCACGTGTAGCACGCCGTGGACGACCAACAGAGCGAGTTCGTCGTCCACAGTGCCGGCGTGCGAGGCGGCCTGCTCGGCGGCTATCTCGGGACACACGACTACGTCGCCGAGCAGCAGTGGAATATCCGAATCGTCGGGCGGCGCACGATCGGGGCCACGATTCGGTGGCTGGCCGATGGTCACCAGTTCGAGGTCTTCGGCGTCGATCGGAAAGGCAAGCACGTCGGTGGGGCCGACCTTGCCGAGGTAGCTCTCGTTCAGTTCGGCGATCTCGGCAGCGGAGACGAACAACAACGCCAGCTCGGCCAGACCGCGCACCCCTTCGTCGTGGAGCACGTTCAGGGCCAGCGCCTGCCAGCGCGCCAGGTCGACGCTCAACGCATCTTGCTCGTCGGCGCAGAACACGTCGGGTCGGCCGTCGCCACCGACCTTCGCCTTGGTGCTCAACCTTGGTCTTGGGCTGTCAGCCACCTGGTCTGCGGTCCTCTCTGGCGTCAGCCAGCTCATATGCCTTGACGATGTCGGCAACGATGCGATGACGCACCACGTCGGCGGAGCCGAGATGTACGAACGTCAGACCCTCGATGCCAGACAACGTGCGCTCCAGACCGATCAGCCCGCTGCGCCCATCGGGCACGTCGACCTGAGTCATGTCGCCGGTGACTACTACCTTCGAGCCGAACCCGATGCGCGTCAGGAACATCTTCATCTGCTCGGGAGTCGCGTTCTGGGCCTCGTCGAGGATGATGAAGCTGCTGTTCAACGTGCGCCCACGCATGAACGCCAACGGCGCGACCTCCACCGCCTGGCGCTCCAGCAACTTCTGGGCACCCTCCGGCTCGAGCATGTCGTACAACGCGTCGTACAGCGGGCGGAGGTACGGATCGATCTTGGCCATCAGATCGCCCGGCAGGAAGCCGAGCCGCTCTCCAGCCTCCACCGCCGGCCGGGTGAGGATGATCCTCTGGAACTGCTTGCTCTGTAGCGCCTGTACGGCCATCGCTACCGCCAACCAGCTTTTGCCCGTGCCGGCCGGACCCAGGCCGAAGGTGATCACGTTGGTGCGGATCGCATCGATGTAGTGCTTCTGCCCCGCTGTCTTGGGTCTCACCGGACGCCCCTTGGCGCCGCGCATGATGTCGTCGGTGAGCACGCTGCTGGGTCGCTCGTTGGCCATCACCATGTCGATCGAGCGACGCACGTTCGCCTCGTCGAGATCCTGGCCACGCTGGAGCAGAACTACCAGTTCCTCGAACAGGCGGCCGACCACCTCTGCCTGGGCACCGTCCACGGAGACCTCATTGCCACGGACGGCAACCGTCGATTGCGGGAAGGCGGCCTCGATCTGACGTAGGTTGCCGTCGCGCGGGCCCACGAGGGCGGCCATCAGATGCGCTCCAGGCACAATGACCGTGTACGTCCTGGCGAGCGGGGTCATCGGGGTCGGCCCGGGACTTGGACTCATTTGGTACCACGGTAGCGAGTTCGGGTGCTCGTCGGGGAGGATTGTTTACCAATCTCACCCGTTGCGCGAATACCCTCCCACTGCGTAGTGTGTGCGCCAGCAGTTCGTGATGCCGTGGTGTAGCTCGCCAAGGATCGGGAGGCACATGAAGCGGGAGTCGCTCCTGAGAACTTGGGTCTACACGGCACTGGGTGCAGCGCTCACGATCATATGTCTCGTTAGTCGTTCTGCAGACGTTCGCGATGCCGTGTCCGTGATCGCCGCGGCACAGCTGTTGCCCGTCGTTCTGATCGCATACATGGCCAAGAGGATCAGACGAACCTTCGCTACGTTGTTCGGACTGGCCGGGGTGTGCTTCGCCGTAGCCGAGCTGATATCTGGACAGAAGTCGATGTTCGATTCTGCGCTGGCCTCAGGTCTCGCCCTGGCGGCGATGCTCGGGCTGGCCGCCGGAACGTTGCTGATGGTGCGTGACCGTCCGCTGTTGGGGCAGCGTGGGGTGAGCGCGGATGCGCTGATCGTCGGCCTCGGCTCGTGGATCATCTCCTGGGTCGCGCTAGTCCATCCTCTGCTTCACCGGCCTCGCCATCAAATCCCAGCCGCGCTGCTATACGGCGCATACGAGTCGGTGGCCGTACTCGTGCTGTTCGGCGCGATCGTGTTGCTGCTCGGCTTCAAGAGGCGGCCGACATCATTGCTGATGATCGTCGGCGCATTGGGACTCAACATTGTGGGCGACATCGTCGGGGCGTTGTCCACCATCCATCACGTCGGGTTCGGCCTCGACCGCATCAGCCCGGCACTCTACGTTGCGGCCTACTTCATCGCCGGCGCTGCGTTGCTGCATCCGAGCATCAACACGCTGTGGGTCGCGCCTCGCAACGCGCACGAAACTGGCCGCCTGGGCCGAGTCGTCGTCACCACCACGGCCTCTGTGCTGCCGGTGATCGTCCTCGCCGCTACCGGGCTGCAGGGCCACGCCGACCAGATCGTCCGCTCGGTTTCGGCACTCCTGCTGGCACTTGCAGTGATGTCGCGTGTGGTCAACTCGATCCGCTCCAACACCGCTGCACAAGAGGCGCTGCGGCGTGGCGCTCAAACCGACCCACTCACCGGCCTGCCAAACCGCACCGTGCTCCTCGACCGGGTCAACGCTTGCATCGGTGAGTCGTGGGACCGCGACGTGCAGCCTGCGCTGTACTTCGTAGACCTCGACCGGTTCAAGAACATCAACGACAGCCTCGGGCACGCAGTCGGCGACGAGGTGCTGGAGATGGTGGCACAGAGGCTGCTCGGCGCAGTGCCCGACGGCGCCATAGTCGCCCGTCTCTCAGGCGACGAGTACGTCGTGTTCGAACCGACAGCGCAATCCGCTGCTGGCGCGATGGACCTCGCCGATCGCCTGCTGGCGGTGTTCCGCGAACCACTTGCCCTGAGTCAGGGCGACGTTTTCGTCACAGCCAGCATAGGCATGGCGACGATGAGTTCGAGCTCCAGCTCCACGCCCGAGGATCTGCTGCGACACGCCGACACCGCGATGTACCGAGCCAAAGACGCCGGGCGCAACTGCATCGCGCTGTACGACGAGTCGATGCACGAGCGCGTCGCCCACCGCTTGGCCGTGGAGACGGCCCTGTACCGAGCGCTGGACCGGCACGAGCTACGCCTGTTCCACCAGCCGATCCTCGACATGGAGACTGGCGACGTGGAGGGTTTCGAGGCGCTGATGCGCTGGCAGCGCCCCGACGGCACCATTGTTTCGCCTGCCGAGTTCATCCCGATCGCGGAGGACACCGGCATGATCGTGCCGATCGGATCATGGGCCCTGCTGGAGGCGCTCGGCCAGCTACACCGTTGGACGGTCGATGGGATTTGCAGCGCCAGCGCGACGATCTCGGTCAACGTCTCGCCGCGCCAGCTCGCCGACCCCCACTTCCCCTCGATAGTCAGCGAGGCCCTCGCCCGCTCCACGGTTCCGGCGGGCCGGCTGTGGCTAGAGGTCACCGAGAGCATGATGATCGCCGAACCGGAGCTGGCCTTGGCAACCCTTCGCCGGTTGCATTCACTCGGCGTTCGCGTCGCCCTCGATGATTTCGGCACCGGTTACTCCTCGCTGTCCTTGCTACAGAAGTTCCCATTGCAGCGGATCAAGATCGACCGTGCCTTCGTTCACGGAGTGGCGGATAACCCGAATGATCGGTCGCTGGTGCGCACGATCGTGGCGATGGGTCGCTCGCTGGGCCTAGACATCGTCGCCGAGGGTGTCGAAACGGTGCAGCAGCTGCAGGTGCTCAGCGATCTTGGTTGCAAGAAGGCACAGGGATTCCTGATCAGCCACCCTGTCCCCGCTGATGCGATGCGTAGCACGGTCGCCGCGTTGGAGCGACTGGGCAACGTGCCGGGGTTGCGTGCGCTGACCCTGCGTCCCACCAGCGTCGGCTGAATCTTCGGGCAGGTCGGCGCCCGATCACCGACGGGAGCCGGACATCTGCGATCATCGGTCTATGGACTTCGACATTCCAGACGACCTCGCCGCCTATCTCGTTGAACTCGACGACTTCATCGAACGGGAGATCAAGCCGCTCGAGCAGGCCGACGACAACATCAGGTTCTTCGACCACCGGCGTGAGGACGCGC
>JBDSMK010000451.1:0-5273 GCA_039915905.1 Ilumatobacteraceae bacterium | reverse complement strand
GTGACCATCGACGGCTTCCGTTGCCTCACTGCGGAACGGATGATCCTCGAAGCCCCGCTGTTCCGATTCACTCGGATGGAGACCGAGAACGCCATTGACTCGGCCATCCGGCTACGCCGTGTAAGCGAACAGCGACTACGCACACGGGCGATCGAGCAGCACCGCCGTTCGATCAACGGTGGCCGAGCGCTGATCGACGCATTGATCGACACCGGCGGCGAAAGCCGCCTCGAACGTTGGACACTGCGGCTGATAGGCGACGCGGGCCTCCCCCGCCCGCAACTGCGCAAAGTGTTCCGCGACGGAACCCGGGTCGTGGCTCGCGTCGACATGCTGTTCGGCGACCTCGTTGTGGAGGTTGCCGGGCACGGCACCCACGCCACCCGCAGGCAGCGTCAGCACGACGAGCAGCGGCGCACTGAGCTCACGTTGCGCGGCTACCGGGTGATCACCTTCACCTATGAGGACATCCGCGACCGTCCGCAGTGGGTGATCGCCCGACTCCGGGAAGCTCTCCAAGCCTCATCCGCCCCCCGACGCTGTCGGCAAATGATGCATCTGGTGCAACATCAGCCGACAGCGTGAAACCGGCGGCGCCCGGCGGCGGCGGCGGGGAGGGTCAGCGGCGGTGACGGGGGCCGGCGGCGCACGGGGTCAGTGGCGGAGGGTCAGCGGCGCAGGGTCAGCGGCGCAGGGTGGTGCCTTGTTTGGTGGTCTCCACCGTCCAGCCGGCTGCTTGCAGTTCGCTACGCAGTCGGTCGGCGGTGGCGAAATCCTTGGCCAGGCGGGCGGCGTCGAGCGCCTCGGCCTTTGAGGTCGCGTCGGCGGGCACGTCACCTCCGGCATCGAGCACCAGACCGAACGCCTCGCAGATCTGTTGCACCGCGGTCACCAGGCCGCCGACGGCCGGGTCCGCGGCGTCGAGCGCGACGTTGGCCCGCCGAACAGTCTCGAACAGCAGTGCGGTGGACGACGGCGTATCGAGGTCATCGTCCATCCGCCGGCGGAACTCCTCGAGCACCGCCGAGTCGGGTTCGGCCCCTGCCACCCCGGCGACGCGGGCGGCGAACGAATCGAGTCCGGCCAGTGCCTTCACCGCCGCGTCGATGTTGCCCTGGCCCACGGAGACCGGGCTGCGGTAGTGCGACTGGAGCAGCAGCATGCGGTACGCCCTGGGGTCGTAATGCTCCATCAGATCAAGCAGGTTGGCCACGTTGCCGATGCTCTTGGACATCTTGTCGCCCTCGGCGTCGACGACGAAGCCGTTGTGCATCCAGTGGTTGGCGAACCTCTTACCGAGCGCCACGGCCTGGGCCCGCTCGTTCTCGTGATGCGGGAACTTGAGGTCCATGCCACCGCAATGCAGATCGAAGCCCTCGCCGAGCAGGTCGAGGCTCATCACGACGCATTCGCTGTGCCAGCCGGGGCGGCCGTCACCCCATGGCGACGGCCACGACGGCTCACCCGGCTTGGACAGCTTCCACAGCGAGAAGTCGGCCGGATGACGCTTGTGCGCCGCACCGTGTACCTCGCGATCGCCACCGCCTTCGAGCAGGTCGGCAAGGTGCTGGTTGGCGAGCAACCCGTAGTCCGGCACCGTCTCGACGCTGAGGTAGACGCCGTCGACAGTGCGGTACGCGCTGCCGGCGTCGATCAACTGACCGATCATCGCGACCATCTCGCCGACGTACTCGGTGGCACGGGGTACGTCGGTCGGGCGTGCCACGTTGAGCTTGTTCATCGCCTCGAACCACACCGACTCGCAGCGGGCCGTGATCTCTTGCCACGGGCGCTGCTCACGTGCCGCGCGGTCGATGATCTTGTCGTCGATGTCGGTGATGTTGCTCACCAGCCGCACCCGCAGCCCGCACCACTCCAGATAACGCCGCAACACGTCGTACACCAGGGTGGCCCGTCCGTGCCCGAGGTGTGGCGCGCCGTACACCGTGGGGCCGCACAGGTACACGCTCAGCGTGCCCGGCTCGCGCAGCGCGAGCTCGCGGACCTGTCGGGTGGCGGTGTCGTACAGGTGCAACATCGTCGTCAGACTACGAGTCACCAAGCCAGCAGTCCGCTTTGTTTTGGCTCGCATCGCCCTGCTGCTTCAATATCCTGGCGGGGACATGACCACTCCGCCCGACTCTTCAAATGCGCCGTCGCCCGCCGCTGCGCACGCGTCCGCCGTACCCGACAAGCCCACGCTCGATGGGCTGGAGCAGCGCTTCATCGAACGCTGGGAGAACGACGGACCGTACCGCTTCGACACCTCGACGAGCCGTGACGCGGTGTTCTCGATCGATACCCCACCGCCGACGGTGAGTGGGTCGCTTCACGTCGGACACGTGTTCAGTTACACCCACACCGACACCGTGGCGAGATACCAACGGATGCGCGGTCGCAACGTGTTCTACCCGATCGGCTGGGACGACAACGGTCTGGCTACCGAACGCCGGGTGCAGAACTACTTCGGCGTGCGCTGCGACCCGTCTCTGCCGTTCGACGCGGCGTTCACTCCCCCAGCGAAGCCCGATCCGAAGAACCAGGTGCCGGTGAGTCGCCCGAACTTCGTTGCGCTGTGCAAGCAACTGGTGGCCGACGACGAGTTGGCCTTCGAGCAGATGTTCCGCCGTCTCGGCCTGTCGGTGGACTGGTCGTACCTCTACACGACGATCGGCGACGAGACGATCCGCACCAGCCAGGCGGCGTTCCTGCGCAACCTGGCACGCGGCGAGGCCTATCAGCAGGAGGCGCCGACGCTGTGGGACGTGGACTTCCGCACGGCCGTGGCCCAGGCCGAACTGATCGACAAGGACCTCCCCGGCGCCTACCACAAGATCGCCTTTGCCCGTGCCACGGCCGGCAACGACGAAAACCAGGGCGACGTGCTGATCGACACCACCAGGCCGGAGCTGATCGCCTCGTGCTGTGCACTGGTCGCCCATCCCGACGACTTGCGTTACCAACCGCTGTTCGGCACAACCGTGCGCACCCCGCTGTACGGAGTGGAGGTGCCGGTGCACGCCCACCGACTGGCCGACCCGGAGAAGGGGACGGGCATCGCGATGGTGTGCACGTTCGGCGACGTCACCGACGTGACTTGGTGGCGTGAGCTGGACCTACCCACGCGTGCGCTGATCGGCCGCGACGGGCGGATGCTGGGTGGCGAACCGGAGTGGATCCCGGCGGCCGGCCAGCCGGCTTACGCCGCAATTGCCGGGCGCACCGCCAAGCAGGCCCAGGTGGCGGTGGTACAGCAGTTACGCGACGCCGGCGCATTGCACGGCGAGCCACGCCCGATCACCCACCCGGTGAAGTTCTACGAAAAGGGCGACCGTCCACTGGAGATCGTCGCCAGCCGCCAGTGGTACATCCGCAACGGCGGGAGATCCGCTGAACTGCGCGACACCTTCCTGGCTCGCGGCGAGGAACTGAACTTCCACCCCGACCACATGCGCCACCGCTACAGCAACTGGGTGGAGGGCCTCAACGGCGACTGGTTGATCAGCCGCCAGAGGTTCTTCGGTGTGCCGTTCCCGTTGTGGTACCCGCTGGACGACGACGGCGAGCCCGATTTCTCTTCGCCGCTGCTGCCTGCCGAGACCGAACTTCCGGTGGATCCGAGCACGGACGTCCCGAGCGGCTTCACGCCCGAGCAGCGCAACCAGCCGGGTGGGTTCACCGGTGACGGCGACGTGATGGACACCTGGGCGACGTCGTCGCTGAGCCCGCAGGTAGCCGGACGGTGGCTCGACGACCCGGAACTGTTCGCCAAGGTGTTCCCGATGGACATGCGCCCGCAGGCCCATGACATCATCCGCACCTGGCTGTTCGCCACTGTGGTGCGCGCCCACCTCGAGCACGGCTCGCTGCCGTGGTGGAACGCGGCTATCAGCGGGTGGATCCTCGATCCCGACCGCAAGAAGATGTCCAAGAGCATCGGCAACGTGGTCACTCCGCTGCCGTTGATCGAGCAGTACGGGGCCGACGCGGTGCGCTACTGGGCTGCATCGGCGCGACCTGGGGTGGACACCGCGTTCGACGAGGGGCAGATGAAGATCGGCCGCAAGCTGGCCACCAAGTTGCTCAACGCCAGCAAGTTCGTACTCGCGTTCGGTGAGCCGGAGCAGGGCGCGGTTCCGTCGGAAGCACTCGACATCGCGATGCTGGCGCGCCTCGACGAGGTGGTCGCGGAGGCCACCGCTGCATTCGACGACTACGACTACGCCCGAGCCCTGGAGCGCACCGAGACGTTCTTCTGGTGGTTCTGCGACGACTACGTGGAGTTGGTCAAGGCCCGTGCCTACGGCGGGCGCGGGCCCGCTGCTGCGTCGTCGGCGCAGGCTGCGCTGCGCGTCGCACTGCACACCTTGCACCGCCTGTTCGCCCCGTTCCTGCCGTTCGTCGCCGATGAGGTGTGGAGTTGGTGGCAGCCGGGGTCCGTTCATCGCGCGGCATGGCCGGCGACCAGCGGCAACAACGGATCGGCAGCGATGCTGGAACCGGTCTCGGCCGTGCTCTCGGCCATCCGTCGGGCCAAGACCGATGCCAAGCTGAGTCAGAAGGCCGCAGTGGAAAAGCTGGTGGTGGGTGCATCGGCTGCGACGAGGGCCGCGCTGATGTCAGCAGAGGACGATCTCCGCAACGCAGGTTCGGTACACAGCTTCGAGTACGACGACGCCGACCAGATCGAGTGCACGGTGACCCTCACGCCCCCGGCGGCCTAGACTCGCTGCCCATGTGGCGCCGTCTGGTTGTGATCTTCGCGGTTCTGACGATCGGCGGCGGTGCGTTGAGCACCGTGGCATACGGCGACACCACCACCACCGAGGGCACCGCAACCACAACCACAACCGATAACTCGTCGACCTCGACAATCGCGGCCTCGACAATCGCGACATCGACGACCACTACCACGACCTCGACCACGGCCACAACGACAACCACGACAACGACCACGACAGTCCCGATCTGGCCGGCCACCGTCGGTGTACCGATCAACACCGCGACACGCGAGTCGAGCATCCAGCTGACACCCACGTTTCCCGAGCCGACCACAACCACCACCCGGCCGGCGTTGAGCACTGACGTGCCGGCCAACTCCGGCAACGGGCGGCGGATCATCTATGGACGCGGCGCCCAACGGGTGTGGCTGATCAACGCCGACAACAGCGTGCTTACCACGTATCGAGTGTCGGGGCGCCTCAACCAGCCGGATCCGGGCACCTTCGCGGTGTGGTCACGGTCCACTCTGGCGTGCGCGATCCACAACAACA
>JBDSMK010000428.1:0-3363 GCA_039915905.1 Ilumatobacteraceae bacterium | reverse complement strand
GTCATCGCCGAGCGTGTCCGGCTGGGCAGCAGGGATGCCCGCCGGGAAGCTGATCTCGACTTTCATCTCACCAACACCGGGATGGTCGTCACCGATGAACTGCCAGTTGAGATCGGCGACGTCGCTGCCCACCGTGACGGCCTGTGCGACGTGGTATTTGAGGGTGTAGGTGACAGTGTCGTTGCTCGTTGGTTGGCGTAGGTGCCACTCCCACATGTGACTCACCGACTGCGCCGGAGCGATCACCTCCAGTGGGCCTCTGGGGTCGCTGGCGGTAAAGCCGCTGATCTTGTCGAGGTCGCGTTGGAACGAACGGATCCCGAAGTTGAACGGTCCACCGTCGTAGCTGTAGGTGACGACCTCGGTGACATCCATCGAAGCGTCGGCGTTGACCGCCGCCGTCGTATGCAGTGATCGCAGCGCGAACGATTTGGCTGCTGCGGCTTTCCCCGGCGAGAACAGTGCAGTCATCGCCATCAGCACCACCACTCCGGCCACCAGCAGTGCCGGGAACAGGCGCAGCAGCCGCTCGCGATCGACAACCGCCCGGTGCGGATTGGCCCGGCATGAAGCGGCCCGGCTCACGGATGTCCGATTTGTAGCTGTCTGGTTCACCAAAGTTCGAGCTGCTCCCATGTAACGGCTACCTCGCTGAGCAACTGCCAGCTCAACCGGCCGCGGCCGCTGGGACGGCGGACCTCGATGCGTTCCGGGCGGAGGCTGCGGGCAGCACCGTTGGCATCGAACACCGTGATGCTGCCGTCGGGCGCAACCGACGAAAGCTTTCCCGACAACCAACGGCTGTGCTCCAGCTTGCGGAAACGCACCGGCTCTCCGGCCCGCAGACCGAGTCCGACCAGACCGGGACTGGCCAGACCGGGGCTGGCCAGACCAAGACTGCCCAGACCGGGGCGAGTGCCGACATCGGGATGTTGCGGCACTATTGGCCGCCTGCCATCCGCGCGTGCAGCTTCCTCATCCCGGCCAGCCAACGGTCGTAATCGCCGGTTTTGCGTTGCAGGTAGGTGAGCACCTCCGGATGGGGCAGGATCAGAAACGTTTCGTTGCGGATCACCTGGACGGCGACTTCGGCCACGGCCGCTGGTTCGAGCACCACGCCGGCCGAGCGGACGACGCTGGACGAGATCCCTGCTGCCGGATCATCGCCCATCTTCAACATGTTGGTGTTGACACCCTGGGGGCACAGGCAGCTAACTCGAATGCCGTTATCGCCGTATGTGATTCTCAGCCATTCGGCGAACGCCAACGCCGCGTGCTTGGTGATCGAGTAAGGCGCCGACCCGATCTGGCTGAGAAGACCGGCGGCGGACGCGGTGGAGCAGAAGTACCCCTCGCCGCGGGCCACCCAGTCGGGCAACAGGTACTTGGCTGCCCAGCGATGGGCGTGGACGTTGACGTTGAACGCCAGTTCCCAATCGGCCTCGGGGGCATCCACGCCGCGCCCGACGCCGACCCCGGCGTTGGCGAAGAACAGGTCGATCGGTCCGAACCGGTCGTCTGCTGCGGCAATCAGATCGCGGTTGCCCCGTTCCGTGCCGACGTCGGCTGCAATGCCGATAGCGCTACCCGACCGCGATCCGTCGAGGCGGTCTGCCAGGGCCTGCACCCCGGCGCCGTTCAGGTCCGCCGCGACCACGTTCGCCCCTTCGGCGTGGAAGCGCTCGGTCAGCGCCATTCCGATTCCGCCGGCAGCCCCGGTGATCACGACGTTCTTGCCATTCAGTTCCATGGGCCGTGATGGTAGGCGCCGCGGGACTGAAGCGCGATGACGGTACCATGTCGTCATGAGATCCTCGGGGCGAGCTACCCTCGCACCGAGGTACCCCGACTGACCGAGGAGAGATCGATGACCGAGACCAACGAAGCCGTCATCCACGAAGCTCTGAGCGTCATCGACAAGGCGCTGGCACAGATGATGCGGCGGGAGTTGGTTTCGTCTGGAGAGATCACCGACGTGCTGCTCGACGTGCGCACGCTGTTGACAATGCCCTCAGCGGTACCCGCTGTTGTCGAGTCGGCACCCGTCTGACCGCTAGGCGCTAAGAAGGCTGACCGCTAGGCGCTGAGCAGGTCGCGGAAGGCCTGGTTGAGCAAGCGGGTGAGCAGCTCCGGTTCGGTGACGGCCGCGGTGTCGATGTTCACACCCATGTCCAAGCTGTTGTTGTAGCTCAACAATGTGAGGTTGTAGGCCACCCCGGCCAGCGGGCCCACCGGATAGTTCTCCAATAGCTCCGCCCCGGCGAGATACATCGGGACCGGTGCTCCGCGAACGTTGCTTGTGGCGAAGTCGACAGTCTGGGCCTGCTGGCGAGCAAGCCGGGTGATAAGCGAGGTCGGTAACGCCGTGGCCACGGCAGCGAGCGTGTCGAGAGATGCGCCGCCGCTCGATTGACGGGCCGCCTCGCTGGACGCCTGGATCATCGCGAACCGCTCGGCGATCGGCATCGCCGCTGTCGGGACCAGCATCCGTGCCAGCGAGAACGCGTTGCTGCCGGATGTGGCTGTTCGGGTGCTGATCGCCATGCTGGCGCGCAGCGTCTCCACCGGCTGGCCGAGCTCGTCGTGATAGCGACCGGCGGCGTCGGCTGCTGCGGTGAGGAACGCTGTGTTCAGCGTGCCTCCGAGCCGCCGCGCTGCGTCGCGGGTGTCGCGGAACGGGGCGCGGAGAACCTCCATGCGGCGGCCCAGCGAACGCGCCGTCCACAACGGCGAGTGGGCCTTGTCTGTGTCGCTGAGTTGGCTGATGACGCCGCGCACGGCGTCGGCCGCGGTGTTACCGGCCTGGGCCATGCCGGTGGGATCGGCCAGCAGGTCTCGGATCTGGCGAACCACGCCGAGAGGCAATCGCAGGCTGCCCGCCACCATGCTGCGCAGCAGGTCGTTGGCCACTGTTGAATGCTCTGCCTCGGCGCCGGCCAACTCCTCCTCGGCGGGCAACGTGACGGCAGGCTTCTCGGGCGCGTCGCGTTCGATGTCGATGTACTGCAGCGACAGCCTCATCCCGCCCTCGCCGTCAATGATCGTGTGGTGCATCTTCTGGATGAATGCCGACTTGCCGCCACGGAGTCCGTCGATGACCACGAACTGCCACAGCGGACGGGTGCGGTCAAACGGATCGCAGGCAATCAGGCTCGCCAGATCCAGCAACTGGCGCATCGAGCCAGGTTTCGGCAGCGCGATGTGGCGGACGTGACGACGAAGATCGAAGTCGGAGTCGTCGACCCACATCGGAGCGCTGATGTTGGCCGGTGCGACCTGCACCCGCTGGCGCAGGCGCCTGAACGTGTTGGTGGCGCGGTCCATCGTGCGCAGCAACCGTTCGAAGTCAGGCGGTCGGTCAAG
>JBDSMK010000412.1:0-6934 GCA_039915905.1 Ilumatobacteraceae bacterium | reverse complement strand
CAGGAACAGACGAGGCGGCGGTGCAGGCTGCTGCACTGTCTGATCCAAAGGTGATCGCCGCACTCGCCGGTGCCGCTCCGCGCAAGGTGATCGTGGTACCTGGCCGGATGGTGAACATCGTCGTTTGAGGCACTACTCGACGACCACCACCACCACCGCGGCGTCGTCCTCAGTGGTCCATCCGGCCAAACACCGTTCGACGAGCAGGTCGACGATCGCGTCCGCATCGTCGATGCCGCCGGAGCTGCAACTGCGCAGTGCAGCGGTCAGCCGGCCGATGCCGACGTCGATGCTCTCGCCGCGACGCTCCAACAGACCATCGGTGTAGGCCACCAAGATTGATCCTGAAGGTAGGTCGACGCGAGCCTCCGTAGCGGCCGGGCCCTCGATCCCGATCGGCGTCGTGCCGGCAAGGTCCAGCAGCACGACTTCTCCATCAGGACGCAGCAGCAACGGCGGCGGGTGACCGGCCCGAACGTAGACCATGCCGTGGCGGTCAGCGTCGATGAGCAGCAGCACCGCGGTGGCGAACAACACGCTCTCGACGTCGGCGGGCGAAAGTAGCGAACTGGACTGGGCCACCGAGTTCGAAAGGTCTGGGTTGGTTCGCATCAGCGTGGACACCGTGGTGCGGATCTCTGTCATGTCGGCAATCGCCTCGATGCCGTGCCCGACGACATCGCCGATGACCAACGCAGTGCGCCCGTCCGCCACGGTCTGCACGTCATACCAATCGCCGCCGAGGCCGAGCGCAGACGACGACGGCAGGTACCGCGCCGCAACCGACAGACCGGGAATCGTCGGTAGGTCCGGCAGCGTGCGGCGCTGCAACTCGATGACCAGATCGTTCTGGCGTTGATACAGCTGGGCGCGCTCGACCGTCTGCGCGGTGAGCCCGGCGATCGTGATCATCCGCCCAGGCTCGTTCCACACGCCGTGGGGTGGCGCCTTGACGTATACGAACACCAGCACGCCGCTCAGAACCCCGGAGGAATCGATCAGTGGGAACATGCTCAGCCGGTCCACGGCGAATCCCACAAGCCGCCGAAGATCCGGGTAACGGTCGATGTCGGATGAGGAACGGAACTCCACCTGGCGCCCTTCGCGCAACAGCGAAATGAATTGCTCACGCGCCGCCAAAGGAACGTCGATGAACATCTCACTCGTGGAAGCGTCGCTGTCCGGCACCATCGCCGAGTGGATCAGACGGATACTCGTGTCCGCCTCGTCGAAGTAGCCGATCGCGACGTAGTGCGCCCCGCTGGCCGCCGGCGCCAGGGTCACCACACCGGCCGCGATTTCATCGAACGAGCGAGCCGCCGACAGGCGCTGAGCTAGCGATGAAAGTGCGGCGGCAGTGAACCGTCGCGTCTCTTGTTCTCTGGCACGCGCCACGGCCTGCTGGGCGAGATCGGTTACCGCCCGCAGCATCGCCCGTTCACGTGAACCGAACCGCTGCCGGCGCTGCCACTCCCAGCCGATGACGCCTATCGGATCTCCGGTGCTGCGTCGCAAGATCAATATTGCTGTGGCTGTCGTGTCACCGGCTGCCGTGTCACCGGCTGTCGTGTCACCGGCTGCCGTGTCACCGGCTGCCGTGGCGCCGGTACGTCGTTGGTTCACCGACGGTCGGCGCCAAGCCGACCGGGGTCCGGTGGTATACGTATCTTCCTGTGACTGCCAAACGGCGGCGAGCGGTTGAGCGAGTCGCGATGTCGCCGTGATACGTGCCGGCGTCAACACGTTGGATGTGACACGCGCGCCGGTCTCCACGGTCGCCAACTCGGCGCTACGCGCGCCAAGTGCGCGCGGACCGAAGGCGTGCACCACGTCACCCACCTCCGACAAAGAGGTGGCACTCGCCAGTTGACCTCCGAAGTGTCCGAGCAGTTCGAGAGCGTGCGCCGAGTTGCGCAGTTCCAGAGTGCGGAGTCGACTGCGCCCCAGCAACACTGCGACCAACGAAGCCAACAAGAACCCGGCAAGCAAGACAATCCACAGGTCGACCGACAGATCCACCGATAGCCCGTGGCCAGTCCCGATCACCATGTCCAGCCCGCGCGGTCCATCGATCGGCTGGTGCCCCGACTCACGGACACTGTCTACTGCACGTAGCGGTGCCGGTGCGACTGCAACGCTGGCTTCGCTCCACGACTGCTTCGACTAGCGCCGCACCCGCCAGCTAGACCAATTACGTGGAGCCGAAAGATACTGACCAGGTCCGTACTGAAGTCAGCGATTGGTTGGCAGAGCACTGGCGGCCGGGCCTGGCGAAGAACGAGTGGCTGGACATGGTGATCGACGCGGGGTACGCCGCGCCCACCTGGCCGACAGCATGGTTCGGCCGCGGCTGGCCCACCGAGCTCGCTGCCGTCGTCACCGAGGAGTTTGCCAAGGTCGCCGCGCCAGGAACTCACCAAGATGTCGTCAACCTGTGGGCCAACACCGTGCTGAGCTACGGCTCGGACGAGTTGAAGAAGCTGTTTGTGCGCCGCCTGCTGCTCGATGACGTGGTCATGTGCCTGCTGTACAGCGAGCCGGGCGCAGGGTCGGATCTCGCCGGCTTGCAGACCAGAGCCATCCGCGACGGAGACGAATGGGTAGTCAGCGGGCAGAAGGTGTGGAGTTCGCAGGCCCACCGCGCCGACTACGGGATGCTCGTGGCGCGCACCGATTGGGACGTCCCCAAGCATCGCGGCCTTACGTTCTTCTGGTTGCCGATGAAGCAAGCCGGCGTCGAAGTTCGCCCGATCAAGCAGATCACCAAGGAGTCGCACTTCAACGAGGTCTTCCTCACAGATGCCAGAGTGGCCGATACCTACCGCCTCGGCGGCCTCAACGACGGATGGCGGGTGCTGCAGACAGCGCTTGCCTACGAGCGTTCGGTGATGGGCGAATTGGCCCGCGGCCCCAAGCAGACCAAGGACCCCGCAGCTGCCGGCGGGGGCACGGGCCACGTCGATCTGGCTGCGCTTGCACGCGCCTACGGTCGGTCCGGTGATCCTGTGATCCGCCAGGGCATCGCCCGGATCCACACGCTGCGCACCGTCAACGGCTGGAACAGCAGACGGGCCAAGGCACAACTAGAGCAGGGCAGTTCGTCACCGATCGTGTCGCTCGGAAAGCTGGCAATGTCGCGGATCTTGCATGAAGACGCAGCGCTTCAAGCCTGGATCATCGGCGCTGAGGCGATGCTCGACGGATCCGACACGCCGAGCTCGGAGGCAGCCAACTTCCTAGCGCTGAACGCCTACTTCACATCGATCGGCGGCGGTACCGACCAGATCCAACGCAACATCATCGGCGAACGCGTCCTCGGCCTGCCACGCGAGCCGGAAGTTGATCGAGACGTGCCGTTCAAAGACGTTCGCAAAGCCACAGTCGCGCGTGGCTGACACGTCCCATGACGTATTCGGCCCAGGTGTGCGGCGTCGTTCAGCTGTGCGGCGTTCTTCAGCGAAGGGTTACGGTCGGCAGATGGACTACGAAACGATCGAGGTGCAAGTCGAGGGCGACCGCGGCTCACTCACGCTGAACCGGCCGGACAAGCTCAATCCACTGTCGAGCCAGACCCTTGGCGAGATCGAGGCCGCCGCAAGATGGTTCGACACGCACGACGATCTGAAGGTCGTTGTCGTGTCGGGAAAGGGCCGGGCGTTCTCAGCGGGCGCCGACATCTCCTCGTTCGGCGAGGGCGACACTCAGGCCCGCTCACCGCGAATCGATGCTGACAGCGGCTGGCGGATGGCCCGGGCGATGGATGAGATGCGCTCGGTCGCTGTCGCCAAGATCCGCGGTTGGTGCGTCGGTGGTGGCTTGGTGCTGGCCGGGGTGTGCGATCTGAGGATTGCCGCCGAGACCGCTCGGTTCTCCATTCCCGAGGTAGAGCTGGGCATCCCGTTGGCATGGGGTGGGATCCCGCGGCTTGTACGCGAGATCGGGCCGGCGCTGACCAAGGAACTGGTGATGACCTGCCGCGAGTTCTCCCCCGAGGAGGCGAAGGCTGCCGGCTTCTTGAACCGCGTGGTGCCCGACGATGAGCTTGACGCGGCAGTGGAAGCGCTCGTCGTGAACCTTCTGCGAATGCCGAAGTTGGCGCTTCTGGCCACCAAGGTGCACACCAACGCGGTTACGGAAGCAATGGTCGGCGCCGGACGCAGCTGGTCCGACGCCGATGGCCTGCTGGCAGGCCTGCGCGACCCGGAGTGCCGCCAATCCTCGGCGGCCTATCTCGAGCGAGTGCGTAAGTCACGCCCGTCGCGTAGCTGAGCAACTCACCGGTCAGACGACGACCGGATCGGGCGCAAAGCCGATGGCCGATTCGGTCGCGGGATCTCCGCTGACACGCGTGTGCACCATTCGACGCGCCTCGTTCGGGTCGTAAGGCCTGGCGCGATGCAGCACACACCGGTTGTCCCACAACACCAGATCCCCGACTTGCCAGTGATGCACGTAGACCCGCGGCGGGCGGCACGCATGGTGGAGCAGATCGTCGAGCAACGAGACCGACTCCTCGGCGGGCAGCCCGGGGATGCCGTAGGCATGGCGGCCGATGAACAGCGCCGAACGCCCCGTAACCGGGTGCACCTTGACCAAAGGTCGCAGTGGTGCCGGGCGGTCTTCGAATCCGTAGAACCCGGCAAGCCCGTTGATCGGGCCGATGCTCTCCTGGGCGCGCACGATGGAGTGGTAGGCGGCGAGTCCGGCGATCCGTTGGCGAGTCGTCAAATCCAGCGAGTCGTAGGCGTCACGCATATCCGCCCATTCGGTGTCACCGCCGCTGCTGGCAACGATGTGTGCCGACAGCATCGATGCCTTGGCAGATACAGGCATATACGAACTGTCGGTGTGCCAGCCTTCGTTGCCGCGCATCAGCAACGACCCGGGATGGTCCACCGCGAGCAGAGTGCCGTCAGGCCGCTGGTTGGTGATCTGGGTGATGCCCTCCTCTGCTCCGATCGTCTCCAGCGGACCTAGCCGACGTCCAAACGATTTCTGCTGGGCCTCGCTGAGATGCTGACCAGGGAACACAAGGACGGCGTGTTCGTTGAACGCATTCTCGATAAGCGACCATCCAGCGTCGTCGATCGCCGCCAGACGAACGCCAGTGACGACAGCGCCAAACGTCGCATCCAATCGCCTTATCGAAATCGAAGTCATATGTCCATCGCCCATCGCCACAGTCTCGCGCTAGCTGGGATCATCTATCGATGCGGCTCGCCGCCTCGGGAAGAACATCGCCATCACCACGGCCACCAAGAAGCTGGCCACCGTCGCCAGGATCCACACATTGCGGTACGGCCCCACCAGCGTTCCTCCGCCACCGCCTGAGTCCACGACGGCTACCGCCACGGCGATGCCGATCGCCGACGCGAGTTGGAAGATCGTGCTCCTTGCGGCGCCCGCCATCGAGTAGTAACGAGGGGGGACGTCGCGCATGATCGCCGCCGTCAGCGTTGCGAACCCGGCGGTCGTGCCCAACCCGACGAGCGCCATTCCGGGCAGGATCGATACGGCGTAGTTCGCGCGACTGTCGACCGTGAGCACCCACCACAGCAGCCCTAGGGCGCCGAGCAACGCGCCGACGACGACCAGTTCGCGGTGCCCGATGCGATCCGCCACGCGCCCGGCAATCGGCGACAGTGCCGCGGCGATCACGGCGGATGGGGCCAGTCCGAACCCGGCAGCCAGAGGCGACCAGCCCCACACGTCGACGAAGAACGAGGGCATCAGCACCAGCCAGCCGAACGACGACCCGACGAACAGGCCCTGTGCGATGTTGGCCACGGTGAAGCTGCGGTATCGGAACAGATCCAGATCGAGCAGCGGTTCGGGATGGTGCAGCGAACGAATCACGAACCACGGCAGTAGCAACGCCGAGACCACAAAGCAGGCGATGATTCTTGGGTCGGCCCATCCCCACGGTTGGCCCTGGACGACACCTAGCACCAGCAGGCCGATAGCCAGTGCGGCCACGGGCACGGCTACTGGATCGAATCCGTCGTCGGTACCGTCGCCATACGTCTCACGCAGGATCGCAAGGCCGGCGATCACCGCCACCGTCACGAATGGCACGTTGATCAGGAACACCCAACGCCAACCAGCCCACTCCACCAGCAGCGCCCCGAGCGTCGGGGCGATTGCCCCGCCGAGCCCGGCTATGCCACCCCAGATGCCGATGGCCATCGAACGTCGCGAGGCCGGGAACTCCACCAGCAAGAGGGCCAGCGACGCGGGATAGATCAGCGCGCTCCCGACTGCCTGCACGACACGGGCGACGATCAGGATCGCGGCCGATGGGGCCGTCGCGGCTACTAGCGAGGCGCCGGCGAAAACCAGCAGACCGGTCACGAAGGCGCGCTTGCGTCCCCATCTGTCGCCAAGCTTGCCGGCGAGGAGCAGAAGCGCAGCAAAGGTGATGTTGTAAGCCGTGAACACCCACGACAGCATCGACGCCGGCTCATCGAATGATGCCTTGATGCCCGGTAGGGCGACGCTGACGATGGTGACGTCCATCGCCACCAGGAACATCGAGACGGAGGTGATGTACAGCGTCTGCCATGCCCGCCTGCCGACCTTGTCGGCGGGCGCTTGTACGACCCTGCCCTGTGTCGCCGAGTGCTCCAAGCACCAGACAGTAACCAATGCCAGTAGTCGAGCTCTGACCGGCTTCGTGTTGTCGCTGAGGACAAGATGGGCGGGTTGGTTATCGTTCCGACACGTCGTCTTGCGGCCGCTCCCGATAGTCGCCGAACTTACCGTCTCGGTCACTCAACGCAGCCGAAACGCCCTTGGTGGCGAAGGATCGGAGATACTCGCGCGATGCCGGCTGGTGGAACCCGAGCGCCTGGATCTCGGCGGTGGCGCGCATCCCTGTGCGAATGCCCATCGCCTCCATCGCCCGGTGTGCCGCTCGCTTGTTCAGGGCCAGCAG
>JBDSMK010000390.1:0-4961 GCA_039915905.1 Ilumatobacteraceae bacterium | reverse complement strand
ACCGATCAACCACAGCACCAACCACGGAGCACCACCCCATGATCAGCATCACCGGACTCACCAAGCGGTACGACGACCGGCTCGCCGTCGACGACCTCACCTTCGACGTCCGCCCCGGTCGCGTCACCGGCTTCGTCGGACCAAACGGCGCTGGCAAGTCCACGACCATGAGGATGATGGTCGGCCTCACCCGACCCGACCGCGGCGACGCCACATATCGCGGCGTCAGTTACTCCCGCATGCTGCACCCCGCCCGCGTCGTCGGCACCGTGCTCGACGCCCGTTCGATGCACCCGGGGCGAACAGCCCGTAACCATCTCGCCGCAGCAGCGGCACTCGCCGACATCCCCGCCGGGCGCGTGGATGAGGTACTGGACGAGGTCGGACTCCACAGCGCAGCCGACCAACGCACCGGAGGATTCTCACTTGGGATGCGTCAGCGCCTTGCGCTCGCCGGAGCGCTTCTAGGCGATCCCGAGGTCCTTCTCCTGGATGAGCCCTCGAACGGTCTGGACCCCGACGGGATCCGCTGGCTGCGCCACTCACTCAGCCGGTTCGCCGACAGCGGAGGCACCGTGTTCGTGTCGAGCCACCTGATCGCCGAGCTTGCAATGTTCGCCGACGACCTCGTGGTAGTCGGCGCAGGCAAACTCCTCGCCGCCGAACCGCTGGCGACCACTCTTGCCCGCGGCGATTCGATGGTCAGTGTCCGTACGACCCAGGCCGCAGAACTCGGACGACTTCTCGGACGCCACGGCATTGATGCAGATGCCGGAGACCACTTGCTCTCAGTGCGCGGGACAACCACTGCCGAGGTCTCACAGCTCGCGTTCGACAACCGGATTCAGATCACAGAGATCACGGAGACCCGGCGATCGCTCGAGGAGATCCTGCTCGACATCACCGGCGCCAGCGCCGAATTCGCCGCCGCCTGAACCAACCACATACCCGCCGCAGCCGCCACCACCACCACCCAAAAGGACACCGTCATGACCATCACCACCATCACCACCACCACCACCGCCGCCTCACCACCCGCGATCATCATCACCACACCACCGGCGGTCATCACCGCAACCGAGCCACGCCCGGCGCCAATCACGCGTCAGCGAAGCGACGACGTCGCCGCCGTTCCCGCTGCACTGCGCAGCGAGTGGATCAAACTGCGATCTCTCCGCTCCACACCCGCGATGTTGGGCGTCGTGGTCGTCATTGGCGTCCTCCTGTCGTGGATCCTCGCAACGTTCGTCAAGACCGACCCCGATACGCACAAAGCATTCACGATTGGCGAGACCTTCATCTTTTCGACATGGCTCACCACCGTGCTCGCCGTCGTCATGGGCACCCTGCTGTTCACGTCCGAGGTGCAGCACGGCACCCTTTCTGCCGCTGTGACCACAAGGCCCGCACGATGGGTGATCGTCACCGCCAAAGCAGCCATCGGATTCTGCCTTGGCCTCGCAATGGGGATCGCCGGGATGGCAGCAGGACTCGGCGGCGCCGTGTTGGGCGGACTGAAGGCCGGCGATACGTCCGGGTCGCTCGCCACCGCAATGTGGGGCCTTCTGCTCACCGCGCTCGCTCCGATGCTCGGTCTCGGCATAGGCTTGATCATCCGCCATGGCGCGGCTGCCATAACGATTGTGCTCGTCTGGGCGCTAGTAGCCGAGAACCTCATAAAGGGCTTCGCGCCAGCGACCTTCTCCCGATTCCTGCCCTTCAGCGCAGCTACCGGACTGCTCGGCATCAAGTCCGCCGGCGACAATGCCAAGACCATGGCAGCGGCTTTGACCCGAGTGCAGGACGCCTTCCTCTTCTCGGGCTACATCGTCGTGGTGATCGCGATCGGGACGGCGCTCCTGTACCGACGCGACGCCAGCTGAACCCGTCTGTGTGCTCTCAACCTTTTGACCGACATCTCAAACACCAAGGAACCCTCATGAACTACTCCACTGTCCCCGCAATTGACCTGCATCTTGACTCGCCCCGCGAGACCCAGAACTGGCGCCCATTCGTCAATTGGCTACTCGCCATCCCACACCTCGTCCTGGCAAACGCACTCAGCAACGTGGCCAGCGTCCTGTCCGTCATCAGCTGGTTCAACATCGTGTTCACCGGCAAGCTGCCCGACGGCATCGCCCGCTTTCAGTGCATGATCCTTCGCTACGAAGCTCGCGCCTACAGCTATCTCGCGTTTCTCCGTCAGCCCTACCCGCAGTTCGAGTTCGACATGGCAAATGACGCCCCCGGCTCCGACCCACTACGTGTTGACGTCGTCGCGCAGCTGTCCGATCGCAAACGGCTCACCGTTGCCTTCCGGATTGTCCTCATCATCCCGATCCTCATCTACACGATGCTGATCACGGTCGCGGCAGTCTTCGCTGTAATCGTCGCCGCGTTCGCCGTGCTCTTCACCGGCCGTTGGCCACAGCGCCTGCGCGAGTTCGTGCTCAACGCCGGTCGGCTCACACTGCGGGTCGGCGCCTACGGCCGTCTGCTCACCGACACCTACCCGTCTTTCGCGCTGTCCGCTGAGAAGCTTGCGTGACCACGAGCGGTGCAACGGCACGGTCGGTGAGGATCAGGATTGCCCACGTGGCATCAGTGCGATCGAGAGCTCAGGTAACTTTTCAGGCGTTCTGCCGATTCTCTTAGTTCCGGTCGGCTGACAAACACAGGCTCCATCTTCTTCCAGGCTTCCTCGCGTTTGTACGGGATGTACTCGGTGGGGAAGTAGCCCTCGTGGGGGCGGTACTCCTTCAGCACACGTCGTGCCACGGTCGCCTTGTGCACCTCATCCACGCCGTCGGCGATTCCCATCGTGGGCGCAGCGGCGTACATCGCCTGGATCGGGGTGAGGTCAGTAGTGCCCAGTGAACCAAGAATGTGGAGGGCGTTGAACGACACCTCGCGTAGAACCCGCGCCATCGTGAACTTCACTGCGGCAATCTCGGTGCGAGCCTCGGAAGTCGAGGTCTGGTCGATCTTCCAGGCCGCCTCGAGAACGAGCAGGCGCAGCATCTTGATCGACGCGTATGACTCGGCGATCTTCTCTTGGACCATCTGGTGCTCGCCGATGATCTTGCCGTGCGACTGGCGGCTCAGGGCTCGTTCGCACATCATGTCGAAGGCGAGCTTGCACTGGGCAATGGTGCGCATCGCGTGGTGGATTCGCCCGCCGCCGAGACGGCGCTGGGCGAGCACCTTGGCACCGTCTTCTGGGCCGAGCAGATGATCCAGGGGAATACGGACATCGTTGTAGACGATGTGGTTGTGGTTCCGAGGTTCAGGCATGATCTCGACTCCCGGCGTCTTGCGCGGCACGACGAACATGCCGTTCGTGCACATCACGAACAGGATGTCAGCGACCCGGCCGGCACTCGTGAACCACTTCTCGCCGTTGATGACCCATTCGTCGCCGTCGCGAACGGCGTGGGTCTTGAACAGGTTGGGGTCGGACCCGCCCTGCGGCTCGGTCATCGAGTAGGCCGAGAACATGTCCTGGTTGAGGAGCGGCTCGAGCCAGCGCTTCTTCTGCTCCTCGGTGCCGTACGCGGCGAGCATCTCCATGTTGCCGGTGTCGGGTGCAGCTGCGCCGAAGAGCTGCGGCGCCGCGCTGTAGCGGCCGATGATCTCATTCAGCAGGCCGAGCTTGAGCTGGCCGTAGCCGGGTCCTCCAAGTTCCTCGTCGAGAAAGATCGCCCAGAGACCCTGATCCTTGACCTCCTGTTGGAGCTCGCGAACGTACGCTCGAATGACCGGATCGGGAGTGCGGATCGCATACGGCAAGACGTAGTCCAGCGGCTCGACCTTCTCCTTGCAGAACTGCTCGACCCAGTCGAGCTTCTTCTGAAACTCGGGGTCCGTGGAGAAGTCCCATGCCATCGTGCACCTCCGTGCTGTGTCAACAATCAATGCGACTGCATTAACAACCTAGCTGTCGAACATCCTCCTGGTCTCGTCCGACACGGGTGCCAGGAGCAGCGCAGACACGAGGTCCGTCAGTTGGCTGGCGAATCGTCGATGGTCCTTGCGGCGACTACGCCCTCGGCGGGCAACCTCGGAAACGGAGAACCTCAACGCGTCAAACCTGCGATGCAAACGAACCGCCTCGGGGGTCAGCAACGGCATCACCGCCGCTCGCCAGCGCGCAATGCTGTCGGAGGCATCTGGGATGGCCCGTGGGTCGAATTTGGGTACCGGCCGGTTATAGAGATCGGCGAGGAGCTGGAGGTAGCCAATGCCGCCGTCGGCGTTGCCGAGCTCCGCGACCAACGGCTTGACGAGTGCGGCAGCAAGGGTTCGCACGTCATCCACGGCCGCCGACTCGTAGTCATCTAGCAGCCTGTGCCGAGCGGCGTGAATTGCCGGGTCATGTTTTGCGAGTACTGCTCTGATCAGCCCGCGCCGGTCACCGAAGTGATATTGGACCGCGCTCGAGTTGGCCACTCCTGCCGCCATGACGATCTCGCGCAGGCTGACCGCGTCGGAACCCCGCTCGGCAAACAGATCCTCCGCGGCGCGGATCAGAGCATCGGGCACGGAGCTAGCCATCACTCCAATCATCGCGGGTGCCAGCGAGACAGGTTCACTCCGTCCATCTGTGGCCGCTCATCGGCGATGCGTTTGCCACCTCGGCCGTTCCGGCGGGTGTGCCACATGCGCGATGCTCAACGTCACCGCTGTCAACGGTACGAAGCCGTCGTGGTTGTCAGTTTGGCCGACCGGCGAGCAGTTCCCGGGGACGTCCAACTTGAACTGGGTCGACTCGACCGCACAGCCGAACCTAGTATCCGTCGCGCTCGGCACCAACGGTGCGGTGAGCTTGCGGAAATATGACGGCAACGTGGATGTCGTGGTCGACTTGGCCGGCTATCACGTCGCGGTCGGCCGGGGCGGGCCCGGCAGGGCCCCAAGGTCTGCCCGGCCCGCTGGACCTCAGGGCGCGACCGTTCCCGGTT
>JBDSMK010000384.1:0-4672 GCA_039915905.1 Ilumatobacteraceae bacterium | reverse complement strand
CGGGTCTCTGGTCGGTCCGGCACCCCCCGGCAGGGCACCTACGCCGTGTTCTCCAAGTCGCCCACCGCCTACTCGGGCAGCGTCAGCATGCGCTGGATGGTGCGCTTCGCCCGCGGTCCAGAGGGCGACAACATCGGGTTCCACGAGATCCCCACCAACGGAGCCGGATACCCGCTTCAGAGCAACAGCCAACTAGGCATCCCGCTGTCGCACGGTTGCGTACGCCAGAGCACGGCCGACGCGCAGACGATGTGGGCGTTCGGCCAAATCGGCACCACCGTCGTAGTCGTTCGCTAGTAGTCGTTCGCTAGTAGTCGTTCACTAGTAGTAGTTCGCTGACTCTGTCATCCGGGCGGACGTAGTGCTCCGCTGTCGAACGCCTCGACTGCTATCACTATCCAGGCGCGGTGCACCTCGTCGTGATGGCCGGCACGGATCGCAACTGTGACCCGGTAAGTCATCCGGTCGTCAGCCAGGGCCACCAATCCCACCACAGTCGGCGGACCTGTCAGCGTGCGTCCGACCAACTTCACCAGCGCCTCACCCATCGCTACGGCCGTTCGATGCAGATCGGCAAGACGGCTGTCGCGGGCCACCTCGATGTCGAGTTGAGCAGAGGTGGTCTTCGACAGGTTGCCAACCCGAGCCACGCCGCCGTGGGGTACGTACCAGATCTTGCCCTCACCGTCACGCAGCCTCACGCTGCGCAGCGTGATCCGTTCCACCGTGCCGGCGGCGAGTCCGACGTCGACGCTGTCGCCCACGCCGTACTGATCCTCGGCAAGCACGAAGAATCCGGCGATCACGTCCCGCACCAACGTCTGCGCCCCGAACGCAACCGCACCGCCGATAACGGTGGCGGTGGCAACGAACGCGCCGATGTTGACCCCCACCTCGCTGATGATGGTGATCACCGCCGCAGCCCAGATCAAACCGAACAGCGCGGAACGTAACGCGGTGGACAGCGCTCGCTGGCGTGCCTGGGTACGAGATGGATCGGCGCCAGGCAACATGAATGCCCGCTTCACGAGGCGGGAGGCCACGACCCGTAGCAACATCGTGGCGATCACAGCGACGACGACGATCGCGACGATCCGCAGCGGTGTCAGCAGATGTAGTTCGTCGAGCCGTTCCACCCACCGTGGTGGGGAGGCGACGGCCGAGGCCTCAACACGTCCGACAGTCGCGATCAACACTTGGCGACCCTACCGAAATCGGCCGTGCAGGAGGGGAAACTGTTGCTCTTGGTGCACGGCAACCCGCCGAACCAGCCAGCTAGCCTGGAACCTTCATGGCGCCCACCGGTGGACGAGCACCCACGGAACTGAAACAGTTCAAACCGCGTCACACGGTGGCACAACGAGTGATGCTCGTCGTCAGCGCGTTGGTGGCGATCGGTTGCTTCGCTGCCGCCACCGGACTACTGATCGGAAAGAACCTTCGCGAATCGCTGTCGGCGGCGCCTCATGTCACCTACGCCCCCGACGAGCCGACACGGCCCACCACCGCGACTCCGGCGACCGGCATCATCACCGGCACCGGCCCGGCCAGCACGGGGCCGACGGAAACGTTCCCGACGCCCGATCCGAAGGCAGAGAACTTCCTGATCACCGGCGATGACAACCATTCCTGCGTGGACCCGACCTCGCCGTGGGCCGGCGCTGTCACCAACCGCGACAGCATCGGTAGCCGCAGCGACACGATCATGGTGCTGCGCATCGACCCCACCACCAAGGCGGCGGCCTTGCTGTCATTTCCCAGTGACCTGTGGGTAAGGATCCCCGGCAATGGTATGCAGCGGATCAACACCGCATCGCAGCACGGTCAGTACCAGTTGCTGGCGGACACGTTGGATCAGAACTTCGGGGTGCGCGTCGACCATTTCGTGCAGATCGACTTCTGCGCGTTCAAGACCATCGTCGACCACATCGGCGGCGTCGCAGTGCCACTGAGCACGCCGATTCGCGACCCCAACGTGGGCATCGACATCGAAAACGTCAGCGCCTGCCATGTGTTCAGCGGCGACGAGGCGCTGGCCTACGTTCGCAGCAGGCACCTGCAGTACCTCGCGCCGGACGACACCTGGAAGCCGGACAACTCCGCCGATTTCGGTCGCATCAGCCGCCAGCAGGACTTCCTGCGGCGAATGCTCAAGGCCGCGCTCAACAAGGGCCTGTTCAACCCATCGGTGGCCCGCGGGTTGCTGGAAGCAGCGCAGAAGTACGTGGTCTTCGACTCCGGTTTCTCGATCAACGACATGCTCGGGTTCGCCGGGCTGATGCGCGACATCGATCCGTCTACGATCCACTCCTACCAGATCCAGGCCACCGGCACCTTTCGAGGTACCGCCCAAGTACTTCTGCCACAGATCGACGGCGCCAACATGAAGGCGATCCTGGCCATATTCCGTGGTCAGGCGGCGCTGGCAGGCGCCCCTAAGCAGGTCACCGACACCACTGTGGCCACCACCACTACGAGCACCTCAAGCTCGGCCACCACCACCACAGTCGCTGCCACCCCGGGCGCCGGACTGGTCACCACCACGGAACTCGGCGCGACGACCTCGCCGGGGTCGACCATCACAATCGCTACCCAGCCGGCCGCCACGACTACACCGGTCACCAACCCCTCGGACATCGTCCACGGCGTGCTGCCCAACCAGACCGCGGTGTGCTGAACCACCGAGCACCTTGTTGACGTCGGGCCAGCTGACGTCGAGCCAGCTGACGTCGAGCCAGCTGATGGCGGCGCTCAGTTGAGCACGCGGGCCAGCGCGTCGGCCACAGCGGCCGGGCCGCTGACGGTGGTGAACCCAGCCCCCACCGCCCCGGCAAAGGTACGTGCTTCAACGGCATCATCTTCTGGGGCGATGATTACAACTTCGTCGAGAGCCGCAGCGGCGGCCGCAGGATCGCCGTCGACCGTCGCGCGGCAGTCGCTGAGCACGATGGTGATCTTGCGTGCCGCCCGGCTACGGGCCAGTTGCATGGCGGCGACCTGCAGCGCGCCGGCCAGATCGGTGGTGCCGAAGCCGCGCAGCGCGAGCAGGTCACCGACGACCCGTTCACCCGGCTTGGACGAGTCCTGCCCCTTGGCAACCACCACGTCCTTGCCGAACGCCAGCACGCTGTAATCCAACGGGTTGCGAGCCGCCACCGCCGCAGCGGCGATCGCCGCCGTAGCCAACGGCTTACCGCCCATGGATCCGCTGCGGTCGACGAGTAGGCACAGCGCCGTCGCCGGACGCACCCAGCCACGAACCCGCAACCTCTCGACGTCGATGACACCACCGGCACGACCCTCGGCGATCGTCTCCAAGCTGGCATCTATGTCGAGGTCGCCACGGTCGGGCTGGTAAGCCAACTCGCGAAGCGCTCCTACCCCACGCGGCACTGCCGGACCGCGGCGGGCAAGGTCGAAGAACAGCTTGGCCGCCAGCCGCCTGGCGAGTTCGCGGAGCTTCGGATCTGTCGCGCCTGTGAGATCGGCCAACAACGCGAGGGTCTCGTCGGGCTCGTCGACAAGACCCTCCTCGACGGCCGCCTCATCCAATTCACCGACCTCCGGCGAGATCTGTTCGAAGCGCGGGTTGCGCGCCAGGTCACGCCGCGAGGTGGTGCGCTTCTGGCCGTCGGCGACGGCCTCATCGGCCTCGTCGCCCTCCTTCACCGTCGGCGTCAGCGGGCTCGGTCGGCCCCCGTCGGGGCGGTTGCTTTTCCCGCGTCGGCATCCGCGCCGCCATCGTCGACCGATTCGTCGCGACCAAAAACGTCGTACCAGATCTCGGTGACGATGTCCTCAGCGCGCCGGGTGCTGCCTTCACGCAAACGCAGTCGGCCGGACAGCGCGACGATTGCGGCGTCCAAACCGACCCGCCGATCGGTGGCCGGTACGGCACGCAACTCGGCCAGCGAACGGGCCACAGCGGTGGCGTCGATTGCGCCACGTACCGAGGAGCCGATGCGCACCTCCGGGTGCGTGCGGGTGCGACGCACCACTTCGACGGTGTTCGCAACCCATGCCGAGTCGGGCCGCAGCTGCTCAGACCCAACCGTGCCGACCACGATCGCCGCCTCG
Source organism: Ilumatobacteraceae bacterium (assembly GCA_039915905.1). GTDB lineage: Bacteria > Actinomycetota > Acidimicrobiia > Acidimicrobiales > Ilumatobacteraceae > JAODBQ01. Next base: position 595 of record JBDSMK010000384.1, on the reverse strand, counting down.
TCATCGGCGCTCTGGTAGCCGACCGCCAGCCGGCAGACCCTGTCGTACACCGCGCTGGAGATGCGCGCTGTGCCGATCGCGTCGAACGGGTTCATCGCTGCGACCAACCTGAACCCGGGCGTCGCCGGGATCCGGCCCAGCCGGGGCACGTGCAGCTCGCGCTCGCTCATCACCGTGATGAGCACGTTCAGCGTCTCTTCCGGGATGCGGTTGATCTCCTCGACGTACAACAGCGAACCGTCACGCATCGCGGTGATCAGCGGACCGTCGACGAACACATCGGGGTCGTAGCCGTCGGTCAGCACCCTGGCCGGGTCGAAGTGACCGATCAGTCGCGCCGGGGTCAGCTCGGCGTTGCCCTCCACGAACTCGAAGCCGAGACCCAGTTCGTCGGCTACGGCTCGCAACAACGTGCTCTTGCCGGTGCCGGGCGGGCCTTCGAGCAGCACGTGGCGGTCGGCGGCGAGCGCCGCGACGACCAGTTCGATCTCGCGTGCGCGGCCTACCACTCGACCCAGGACGCGCCGCATCAGCTCGGCGCTGCTGCCTCCGCCGGTCGAATGTTGCCTGGAGCCTTCAGTCATGCATGATCACG
>JBDSMK010000361.1:0-8226 GCA_039915905.1 Ilumatobacteraceae bacterium | reverse complement strand
ACTGAGGGTCCTCGATGCGGCAACGATCCTGGGCATACGGGCACCGTGGGCTGAACGAGCATCCCGCCGGCGGGTTGAGCAGATTCGGCGGGCGTCCGACGATGACTCGCAACCGGGTGTGGCCTGGGTCTTCGATCCGCGGGATCGACCTCAGCAGAGCTTCGGTATACGGATGGCGCATCGCCGAGAACAGCACGCCAGTTGGAGCTTGTTCGACGATTCGGCCGGCATACATCACCGCGATCTCGTCGGCGCGTCCGGCGACAACGCCGAGGTCGTGGGTGACCAACACCATCGTCATGAATCTGTCGGCTTGATTGTCCTGCAGCAGATCGAGAATCTCGGCCTGCACGGTGACGTCCAAGGCCGTTGTCGGCTCGTCGGCGAACAACAGTCGAGGTCCGCAAGCCAGAGCAAGGGCAATCATCACGCGCTGACGCATTCCACCGGAAAGCTGGTGGGGGTACTCCGCGAATCGGCGCGCCGGTTCGGGGATGTTGACCGCACGGAGCATTTCGATCGCACTCGCTGTGGCGTGCTTGCGACCCATCTTGAGGTGCAGATGGAGTGATTCGGTGATCTGCTTGCCGATCGTCATCACAGGATTGAGCGAACTCATCGGGTCCTGGAAAATCATCGCGATCTCGGACCCGCACATCCTGCGCATCTCCTTGTCCCCGAGCGAGATCAGGTCTTTGCCCATGAATTTGACGTGACCGGAGCGGTACACGTTCTCCTTGGGGAGAAGGTTCATGATCGAACGGGCAAAGATCGTCTTGCCGGAGCCTGATTCGCCGACCACACCCAGCGTCGTGCCGCGGGTCAGCGTGAGACTGATCCCGTCCACAGCGCGGACACGGCCGCGCGGCGTCAGGAAGTGAGTCTTCAAGTCGGTTACTTCGAGCAATGGCTCGAGCTCCGTCGGTGGTAGATCGTCCGTCCTCGTCGAGGACGGACGTATACCTCTGTCATCGGACACCCCGGCGACAGTACACGTCGATGGGCTCTCGATCTGGTGTCGGCGTGGCGGCCCGGTCACCGGTTACAGCGAGGCGCCCCAGATCACATCCCTTTGCGTGCCCGCCCGACCACCTTTTCCATCTCCCGCTTGGAATCGCGCTCGGCCAAGGCCTGGCGTTTGTCGGCCTTCTTGCGCCCACGGCCCAGGCCAAGCTCCACCTTCACCCTGCCGTCTTTGAAGTAGAACGACAGCGGCACCAAGGCCAACCGCTCACGGGCGATCTGGGAGCCGATCCGCTGGATCTCCTTGGCATGCATCAGCAACTTGCGGGCCCGATCCGGATCATGTGCCCCGATGCCATGGGCGAACTGATACGGCGGGATGTGCACTCCGTCGAGCCACAACCCGCCGTTGATCACCCGGGCATAGGCATCGGTCAACTTGACGAGTCCTAGGCGGAGGCTCTTCACCTCGCTGCCCGACAGCACGATGCCGGCCTCGAATGTGTCGATGACCTCGTAGTCATGGCGCGCCCGCCGGTTGGTGGCGATGATCTTGGTGCCGGACGCAGACATGGGCCACGAAGGGTAGCGCTACCCTTCATCCTCGATGCTCGCCATTCCCCACCAGGCCTTTGCCGAAATGCTCGGCAACGCATATGACAGCTATCCAATGGAGGCCTGCGGCCTGCTGGTGGGTGCACCAGACACCGTGAAGCGGTTCGTGGCGTGCACCAACGAGGCTGTTTCGGCGAAGCTCTACACCATCCCGCCGAAGGAACTGCTACGTGCCGAACGCGCCGCCGAGGCCGATGGGCTGGAGGTGATCGGCGTGTTTCACAGTCACACCCACAGCGAGCCATATCCGAGTCCCACCGACGTTGCCCAAGCCCCCGACCCGCAATGGCACTACGTGATCGTCAGCCTCAAGCGTGAGGCGCCGGAGATCCGCAGCTACCGCATCGTCGACTCCACCATCTCGGAAGAGCAGGTCGTCGTCTCCTGAGTTACGATTGTTGATAGGACAGATCGGAATAATCGACTGGGTCAACTTGGTTGAGTTGATCGATGGCTGAATTGTCTGGAACTCTGATCCGCCGACACGACTGGAGCGTGATGATCCCGTACAACAACGTGCTCGAGATGATCGGGAACACTCCGATGCTGGACGTCAGCATGCTGTCACCGAACCCCTCGGTGCGCATCGTCGCCAAGCTCGAGAGCCAGAACCCGTTCGGTTCGGTGAAGGACCGCATCGCGCGCAGCATCATCGAGCAGGCCGAGAAGGAGGGTTGGCTGCAACCCGGCCAGACGATCCTGGAACCGTCTTCGGGCAATACCGGCATCGCACTCGCCGCGATCGCCCGGGTGAAGGGCTATCCGATCAAGATCGTGATGCCCGCCAACGTCTCCGTCGAGCGACGTCAGATGCTGGCCGTGTTCGGTGCCGAGATCATCACCACTCCGGGCGCCGAAGGCAGTAACGGCGCCGTGCGCCGCGCCCAGGAACTGGCTTTGGAGCACCCCGAGTGGTACTTCCCTTACCAGTACGGCAACGATGCCAACCCGCGGGCGCACTATGAGGGCACCGGCCCGGAGATCTGGCGCGACTGCCCGGAGATCACGCACTTCGTCGCCGGCCTCGGCACCAGCGGCACACTGATGGGCACCGGGCGTTACCTCAAAGAACAGAACCCCGACATCAAGGTGATCGCCGTAGAACCGCCACTAGGTGAGCGTGTGGAAGGCCTGCGGAACCTCGAAGACGGCTACATCCCGCCGGTGTTCGAGATGTGGAACGGCTTTGAACTGCTCGACCGCAAGCGTGTCGTGCGGCCCCGTGAGAGCCTCGAGTGGACGCGCCGGCTGGTTTCCGAATGCGGAGTGTTTGCCGGTATCTCATCGGGCGCGGCTCTGGCCGGAGCTGTGAAGGTGGCCGACGAGATCGACGCCGGCGTGATCGTGTTCGTCGTCAGCGACGGCGGATGGAAGTACCTCTCGACCGGTGCGTACACCGACGACCTCGACTCCGCCGAAGCCAAGGCCGAGTCGATCATCTACTTCTGATCAACTACTTCTGCTCAACTACTACTGAGGCTCAACCGAACACCAGCACCATCAGACCCGCAACCACCACGATCGTCGCGGTGATCCGCCGGACCGGGTCACCTTCGCCGAGCAGCTTCCAACCCACCAGCGCGGCCAGTACCACGCTCGACTCGCGCAATGCAGCCACGTAACCAACCGGCGCATGACGGATTGCCAGAAGCACCATCCCGTAGGTGATCACGGAGGCAATGGCGGTGGCGACTGCGCGACGCCAGTAGGTGCGCAGCATCAGCACGAATGCGGCGCCGCGGCCACTCACCACGCCGCCGATGCTGATAGTACAAGCCCCCGCGACGTACGTCGCGAGCACGTAGGCGAGGCTTCCGCTGGAACGCGAGCCCTGCGCGTCGAGGGTTGTGTAGGTGCCGACCGTCACCGCCACCATCAACGCCAGTGCCACGCCGTGGCGCGTCGCCTTCCAAGACAGGATCGACAACCCGACAGCCACAACTGCGATACCGAGCAACTCGCCCGCGCTGAGGTGGTCGCCGAGCAGCGCCACCCCGCCAACAGCGGCCAGCAGCGCTCCGCCACCTCGGGCGATCGGGTAGCTCACCGAGAAGTCCGCCACGGTGTAGGCCCGGGCCAGCAACCACACGTACGGCAGATGCACGAGACCGCTGAGCCCCGCCCAGCCGTAGGCGCTGGCAGGCATGCCGACGAACGCGGCGTGCACCGCCAGGACGACACCGGCGATCGCCCCGGCGACAGCAAACTGGGCCCACAGCACCACGAAACGATCGCCGTTGGCCCGCTTGGCAACGAGGTTCCAGCCGGCGTGCAGCACGGCAGAGCCAAGTGCCAGCACCGTGGCGAAAAGCATCGCTCAGCGAACCGGTTTGCCGTCGGGCCGTTGGTGACCCTGTGGCCGGTGCGAGCTCATCCGGACGTCGAGCCTAGGGCTTGGCCACGGGTGCTCGTGGGTCTCGCAGGCATAGGCTGGTACGTCGTATGGATCGCCCGATCGGGATGTTCGACAGCGGGTTCGGTGGTCTGACCGTGGCCCGCGCCGTCATCGACCTGCTGCCTGCCGAGGATCTCGTCTACATCGGCGATACCGGGCGCTACCCGTACGGGCCGCGTCCACAAGCTGAGGTAGCCGAATTCGCTACCGAGATCGCCTGGAGCCTGGTCAAGGAGTACGACGTGAAGGCGATCGTTGTGGCATGCAACACCGCTTCGGCTGCAGCGCTTGATGATCTGAAGAGCGACCTGCCGGTACCGGTGATCGATGTCGTCGAGCCAGGTGCGCAGGCGTTGGTAAGGGCGACCACCAGCGGCCGGATAGCGGTCATCGGCACGGTTGGCACCATCGGTTCGGGTGCCTATCACCGTGCCGTTCAGGCCACCGGCATGGATGTGCGGCTCACGTCTGCGGCTTGCCCGGGTTTCGTCGAGTTCGTGGAACGCGGTCAGACCAGCGGCGAGGAGATCACCATCTTGGCCGAACGGCTGTTGGCTCCGGTATGCGAGGCCGATGTCGACGCACTGCTCCTCGGCTGCACGCACTACCCCTACCTGGCACATGTCATCGGGGACGTGATGGGCCGCGAGGTGACGCTCGTTTCGAGCGCCGACGAGACCGCCTTCGCCACTCGCGACCAACTTGCCGCCCACGGGTTGTTGAGGTCGCCGACGTCGTCGCCGGCCGAGCATCGCTTCCTGTCAAGTGGCGACGTGGACTGGTTCACCGACTTCGGCCGTCGGCTCCTCGGCCCGGAGCTCGGTGAGGCTCAGCGCTGGCAGCCGAGCAACTGACACAGGCACTACAGGGCGTCGCGGCGCGTACCCTGGTTGTTCCACCGCAGCGGCAAGTCGCTGCGCCGATTGCATCCCACTGCTACGAACTGGAGACCACCATGCCCCGTCCCGACGGACGTGCCGACAACGAGTTGCGCCCGATCACCTTCGAGCGCGACTTCACCGAGATGGCTGCCGGCAGCGTGCTGGTCACGTTTGGGCGCACCCGCGTGCTGTGCACCGCCTCGATCGACGAGAGCGTGCCGCGGTGGATGAAAGGCAGTGGCAAGGGTTGGGTCACGGCCGAGTACTCGATGCTGCCGGGGTCCTCGCCCGAGCGCGTCGACCGTGAGGCGGCAAAGGGCAAGCAGAGCGGGCGCACAGTGGAGATCCAGCGCCTGATCGGTCGGTCGTTGCGCGCCGCATGCGACATGCGCCTGCTCGGTGAACGCCAGGTGGTGGTGGACTGTGACGTGCTTCAGGCCGACGGTGGGACTCGGACCGCGAGCATCTGCGGCGGATACCTGGCGTTGCACGACGCACTCAGCCGCGTGGTGCAAAACGGGGCGATCAAGCAGCACCCGTTGCATTCGTTCTGCGCGGCGATCAGCGTCGGAATCGTCGATGGCGTGCCCGTGCTCGACCTACCGTACGTCGAGGACTCGCGTGCCGAGGTGGACATGAACGTGGTGGTGCTGGCCCGTACCGGCGAGGAACCACGCTTCGTCGAAGTACAAGGCACCGCCGAAGGTGCCGCGTTCAGCCGCAGCGAGCTGGATTCGTTGCTCGGTCTGGCCACTGGCGGACTGACGGAGATCATGGCGTTGCAGGCCGAACTGGTGGCCGAAGCGCCCAGCCCGCGGCCACTCGGCAGGTGAACGTGCCGCTGCGCGTGGTGTGCGCATCGGCCAACCCCGACAAGGTTGCCGAGATAGCGGCGTTGTTGAAGGGACGGTTGGCGTTGCTACCGCGCCCGGTCGGTGTGCCAGATGTGGTGGAGGACGCCGACACGTTGGAGGGCAACGCGCGATTGAAGGCGGCTGCGATCTGCGCGGCAACGGAATTACCGGCGGTGGCTGACGACACCGGATTGTTCGTTGACGCTCTGAATGGCGAACCCGGTGTTTACACCGCTCGCTACGCGGGAGAGCACGCCAGCTACGCGGACAACTGCGCCAAGCTCGTCGCCGCGCTGCAGGGTCGCAGCGGAGCCGAGCGCGGGGCCGAGTTCCGCACCGTCGTGCTGGTGCGATGGCCCGACGGGCACGAGCTAGCAGTGCAGGGAGTTTGCCGTGGCACGATCGCGGACCAGGTCCGCGAAGGCCGCGGCTTTGGCTACGATCCGCTGTTCGTACCGGACGAAGGTGATGGCCGAACGTTCAGCGAGATGACGGCTGCCGAGAAGCACGCCGTGTCGCATCGCGGTAGGGCGTTCACGGCACTGCTCGCCCGCCTAGTGGACATGTAGCAACCTTTTGGGGTGCTCGTCGCTCTGATGTGGTGTGTCCGATGAACTTGCCATGACAGCGCCACGCGACGCCGCCAGGCGAGCCGCCGCGAGCGAGGAGGAGTTCCTCGAGGTGATCCGCACCGAGTTGCCCCGTCTACAAAGGCTGGCTCTGGCGCTCGCCGACACTCGGAGTGGGGCCGAGGAACTGGTTGCCGAGATGGTTGCGCGCACCTATCCACAGTGGCGTGGAGGACACGTACGCGACCTGCCGGCGTACATGCGCCGGGTTTTGGTGAGCCGCGCGTCGCGTGGGTGGAAGCGACGGGTCCTGGCCCGCCGACGAGACCACGCCGCACTTCAGTGGACTCAGCCGACGGGGGACCCGGCTGGCGAGGTAGTCGAACGCGATCGCACGCTGCGCGCCGTCGCCGATCTCGCGGTACGGCGGCGAGCAGTGGTGTTGCTGCGGTTCTATGACGACCTATCCGAAGCCCGGATCGCCGAGGTGCTCGGCATCTCGGTCGGCACGGTGAAGTCACAGTTGGCTCGCGCCCTGGGCCAGTTGCGGGTCACTCTCAACGACGAGGAGCAACGATGAACGACGAACTCGAACGCAGGCTGCGCCGCCATCTCGGATCGCTGGATCACGCATCGGTAGCAAGTGGCTCAGCAGTGCAGCGTGCCGCGCACCGTCGGATCGTGGCGCACCGCCGCAAGGTCCGGTCGGTAGTGGCCGCCACGTCGCTGGCGGCGGTGGTCGGGGCGGCAGCAGTAGTGATTCGCGCCGGCTCGGAGCCGCGCCACGTCACGGTCTCGAACGTCCCGCTAAATACGTCTGACCCGTCAGTCGGGCCGAATGGCAGCCCCGTCGTCACTTCGTCGCCAATCCCCTCCTCCGTTCCGACCCCGGTCGTCACGCCACCGCCGACAGCCACTATCGGGCCCGGTTTGTGGCGCACGTTGCCACCTGACCCGCGTGGCTCGGTGCGCGATTCGGCAGTCGTGTGGACGGGCACCGAGGCGATCGCCTGGGGCGGCGCAGATGCCACTGGCACGGCGTTACGTGACGATGGCGCGGCGTACAACCCGGTTACCGACACGTGGCGGATACTGGCGCCGTCGCAGCTGAGCCTTCGAGTCAAGCCGATCGTCGTGTGGACCGGCGCCCGGATGCTGGTGATCGGAGGTGAGAACCTTGGCGGCACGTCGCTGCTCGCCAATATGACGGCGTACGACCCGGTCGCCGATATGTGGACGTGGCTGACAACACCACCGGTGGCGTCGATCAGCTCCGACGACGTCGCGGTGTGGACCGGTAGCCGGCTGGTGATCTGGACCTCAGGCGGAGAGGGTCTGTCATACGACCCGACCACCGACATCTGGACCACGATCCCTGTGGCTCCTATTGCAGCCCGTACTCGTGCAGCGTCGGTCTGGACTGGCTCGGAAATGGTCGTGTGGGGCGGCGTTGCAGTAGACGGCTCGAAGCTGTTCGACGACGGGGCGGCGTTCAATCCGTCCACCGGCACCTGGCGGACGATCTCTCGCTCCGGTCTGTCGGCCCGGGTGGTGAAGGCGGTGTGGACAGGTCGGGAGATGGTGATGTTCGGCGGTGGTTCGGCGTCGGGCAGTTTCGCCGAACACGATGGCGCGTTCTACGACCCGGCTAACGATTCGTGGCGGCCGCTGATCAACGCCGCCGGCCATCCGGCGTTCCAGCCGCTGTGGGATGGCACCCAGCTGCTGCTATTCGCCAAAGGTGGCGTATCGGTGTACGACTCGACGATCGACGACTGGGTTCCGATCGAGGAGTCGGGAGGGTCGTACGGCAACCTCACGCCGGTTTGGACCGGTCACGTCGCAGTGCTACTTGGGGCGGTCACGAACTCGGCCGCCGGGGGCGTCGCCCTAGATCCAGCGCAGATCCATTTGCCGGGCACGTCGGGCACGTCGGGTACGCCGGGTAC
>JBDSMK010000357.1:0-6193 GCA_039915905.1 Ilumatobacteraceae bacterium | reverse complement strand
GTTGGGTGATGGCCACGCCCATCAGCAGCCCGCCATTGGACCCGCCGACGATCGCGAGCGACCGCCGCGAGGTGAACCCGTTGGAGACCAGCCAGTCAGCACCGGCGTGGAAGTCGTCGAACACGTTCTGCTTGACGTCTCGGCGCCCCGCCCAGTGCCACGCTTCGCCGTGCTCGCTGCCACCTCGTAAGCCGGCTATCGCGTACACACCGCCGGCGGCGCACCACGCCGCGATGTTCGGGCTCCACGCCGGGCTCTCGGTAATCGCGAACCCGCCGTAACCGGTGAGGATCAACGGCGTGTGCGACGACGGGGTGACGTCGGCGCGGTGGATCAGGAACATCCCGATGGCTGTGCCGTCAAGCGACGGATACTTCACCTGGCTGACGGTCAGTTGCGCCAGTACGGACGTGTCGGACGGCTCCGGGCACCAGCTCCGCAGCCCGTCCGGACCAAACCGGAACACGGTGGCGGGGCGTTCGAAGGACACCGCGGTGATGAACGCCGTGGCCGTTTGTTCGTCGGCATCGAGGGACGCCACAGCAACCACCCCGAGCGCATCGATCGTGCCGCCAGGTGCGCCGTCAAGGCTCCATCGCTCAACGGTATCGACGCCGTCGCGACTGGCGATCAGCAGCAGTTGCCGCCCACAGCCGACGACACCGCCGAGCACCACGTCTCGTTCTGGAACAACCGTCTGCCAGCTCTGCGGGCCAATCTCCTGCCCGCCCGCTAGTCCATCGAGGGGCACCGCAACAAGTCGGCCATTGGGCGCTTGAAACGTGGTGGTGCCGACGAGTCGGTCGCGATGGAACACGAAGCCGGTACGCGCCTGCTGCCCGGCAATCACCTCGTGCCATGTGCCGGTAGTGGTATCGAGCAGGTGGACGTCGATGCGGCCCCAGCCGACGAGCATCTCCACCAGCAAGTATCGGCCGTCGGGTGAGGACTGAACATCGGGCCACGATTGGGGCGTCGGCAGGGAGTCGAAGACCACCGGATCGCCGACCGGATCGGTGCCGAGCCTGTGGAATCGCACATGGCGGTGGTACTCGTCTCCAGCCGGGTAGCGGGTGTACCAGAAGCCAGAACCATCAGGCAACCAGGCCACCGACGCTGCCCGTGTATCGGAGATCGTGTCGGCCAGCCGTTCACCGGTGGCCACTTCGAGCATATGCATCGTGCTGTCCTCGGTCCCACCTTCGCTGAGGCCGAACGCGACCAGGCTGCCATCGGGCGAAGGATGGAACCAGTCGATTGCCATCGCCGCGTCTTCGGCGAGGCTGGCCGGGTCGAGCAACGCCCGCGGGGCCACGGTGGGGTCGACGGCCGAGCGCAGCATGAGCACGAACTGATCGGAACCGGCGGGACGTTCGCTGACAAACAACTGCTCGCCGCGCACAACTGCACCGAGAACGGTGGGCAGTGCGGTGAGCGCGGAAAGGCGCTCGATCCACCGCTCCCTGTCGGGCCGGGCATCGAGCGCCTCTCGAGTTCGTTTGTTGTGGGCCGCAACCCACTCGACCACTTCCGGTGAATCTCCGTCTTCCAACCAGCGGTAGGGGTCGGCCACGGCGACGCCGTGATAGGCGTCGTGGTCGTCGCCGCGCCGCGTGGCTGGCGAGGGGGCTACCGGAGGGTCAGCCACGCCCCATGTTGGGGCGCTTGCCGTGGTTGGCCTTGGAACGGCGCAGCTTGGCCTTCTTCTTCTTGGTCTTCTTCGACATAGCGCGCCAGTTTACGGTGCGGCAGTGACGATCCACCTCGCCGCCAGCTCACCCGCCTTGGGCCCACTCCAGGAGGTCGACGGCAGACTTGGTGTTCATCACACGGTCCAGCGGCACACGGCATTCGGCGGCACGATCACATCCGTGCGCCTGCCACTCCAGCTGCCCCGTGGCGTGCGCGTCGGTATCGATCGTGAACATGCACCCGTAGTCGACTGCCATCGACAACAACTGGCGGGGTGGATCGAGCCGCTCCGGCCGACAGTTGATCTCAACCGCGGTGTGGAACTGGGCACACGCCGCGAAGACGTAGTCGGCATCGAAACTGCTCGGCGGCCGCTTGCCGATCAGCCGTCCGGTGCAGTGACCGAGGATGTCGACGTGCGGACTGGCGATGGCGCGCACCATCCGCTCGGTCATCTGCCGGCCATCCATGCGTAGCTTCGAATGGACGCTGGCGACAACTATGTCGAGACGCCCGAGCACCTCGTCGCTGTGATCGAGCAGACCGTCTTCGAGGATGTCGACCTCGATACCCGTGAGGATGCGGAACGGCGCCAGTCGCTTGTTGAGCTCAGCGACGTCGCCCAACTGTTCGTCCAGCCGCTCGGTGCTGAGTCCGTGAGCCACGGTGAGCCGCGGTGAGTGGTCGGTCAGAACCATGTACTCGTGGCCAAGCGCAATCGCCGTGCGCGCCATCGCCTCGATCGTTGCGCCGCCGTCGCTCCACCGGCTGTGCAGGTGGCAGTCACCGCGCAGCGCTGCCCGGTAGACGGCGCCCTGTGGGGTGATCTTCACCTGTGTCTCGGCTTCCACCTTGGCGAGATAGGCGGGCGTAGAGCCTTGCAGTGCATCGGTGATCACCCCGGCGATGGAGTCGCCGATTCCGTACAGCTCCGTCAACGTCCCGGCATCAGCCCGCGACGCGAGCTCCTCGGCGGGAGTGGCCCGTACCACCTCAAGTGCTCGCACGAACGCCTTCGACTTGTGAGCGTTCAGATGGCCACGGTCGAGGCAGTGGACCACCCGTTCGAGCGCCTCGACCGGTGTCATCCGAAGGATTCTACGAAGGATCCATCGTTCGTGGCACGCCCCTGACGGCGGGCAGCTGCCGTCGGGGCGTGACACGAACGGGCCGGGCCGCCGCCCCGAACGGGAGGAGGTGGGGGCAGGGCGGCGGCACTCGGAGTTGTGGCGCTGGGCGTGACCGGCGCTGCAGATCACGTCAGCCGCCGACCGGGGTGGGACTGCGATTGAGATGACGTGGATCGATGAATGGCTGACGGTCGGCTCAGCTTTCCCAATCGAAGTCGAGCTGCCGATTGGCCCGGCGCCGAACCGTCCCGATCAGTCCGATGCCGGCGACCAGCAACGCCGTGCCGATGTAGGCCGGGCGGTCACTCGAGCCGCCGGTACTAGGTAGCTCGGTGCGAGGCAGTTCGGGGCGAGTCGACGGTGATGAGGTGATCTGAACACCGGGCACCGTGGAGGTAGTGGTCGACGGCTCCGGCGGAATGCTCGTCGCCGTCGTGCTGGGTCCGGTCGTCGTGGTCGATTCGGTCGGAGCCACAGTCGTCGGCTGCACGGTGGTGGTCGGCTGCTCGGTTGTGGTCGGCGAATCGGTGGTGGTGGTGGTCCGCTGCTCGGTGGTGGTGGTGGTCGGCTGCTCGGTGGTGCTGGTCGGCAACGGCACGTTTACCTCAGCGTCGGCTCGCAGTGCGACAGCGGGGCCACCGGTCACCAGTGTCTGCGAACCGAACGGGTTCGGCTGCGACGGAGTACCGCGGAACACCATCGCCGCCCCAGGCGCAGACGTCGCGGCTTGCACACGGAGCATGCCCGGTTCGACGGGCACCGCGACCCGACCCTGCCCGCCAGCGTCGGTCACCACGGCTTCGGCCTTGCCGCCGCCTGCGGCCACCAGCACACGAGCACCTTCGACCGGACGATCGCCGGACCGGACCACCACACCGACATCACCATCGACGTCCACCGTGACCGTGAGCGTCCACGTAGCGACGAACTGGTCCGCCTCCGCAGCCAGTGCGACCGCCTTGGTTTGCAACTCGGCATGGCCCGACATCGACGCCAGCGAACCCAGCGACGGCACCAACGGGTCCGTGGGGTTGTCGGCGCGCTTGCTGCCGGCGGAGTCCTGCGCGTAGTAGTGGAACACGGCCCACATCGCCGCGGCGGTGAGGTTGTCGGTCGATTCACCGTACTTCCAGCTGAGATAGGCGCCCTTGGTGCCATCGAGGTCGTTGGGGAAGCGCTGGGTCACCGGCGCTGCCGGTACAACCGAGGTGGGATGCACTCCGCGGTTCAGGGTGCACGAACCGACCCGGTACTGGCGGTCGCTATCGAGGAACAGCCATTGACCTGCCCAGATGTTGGAGGTCGATTGGCCGACACCGGCGGTGTGGTAGCGGATCACTACACCGGCACAGCGGTAATCGCCCGACACGTCGAACTCGTCGGTGTTGATCGGGGTGTGCTCTACGCAGTTGGCCGGCACACCGGGGCCGAGCGGCGCGCCGTGGGCAGACCGCAGCGACGGGTCGCACCCAAAAGTCACAGCGGTGAGAGCGATCACGTCGATGGCGAGGACGGCGAGTCGAATCCTGTTCACGAAGACAATGAGGACGACGAGATCGTCTGAACGGAAAATCGAGGCCCACAAGCTCGGCCGATAGCCTCCCGGGGGTTATGGAACGCTTCGGCCTCGTCGGCCTCCCCAATGCTGGCAAGAGCTCGCTGTACAACGCACTCACCGGCGGCGGTGCGTTGGCCGCGCCTTATGCGTTCGCTACCAAGGACCCCAACATCGGTGTCGCCAAGGTCCCCGACAGCCGGCTCGATCAACTGGCCGTGATGTCCAAGTCGAAGAACATCGTGCATGCCTCGGTGCAGGTGGTCGACATCGGCGGACTGGTGGAGGGCGCCAGCAAAGGCGAGGGTCTGGGCAACAAGTTCCTGGCGAACATCCGTGAGGTCGACGCCATCGTGTTCGTGCTACGCGCATTTGTCGACAGCGACGTGGACGGCCCTGACGACCCGCTCGAGCATCTTCGCGTCGTCGAGTTGGAGCTGGCTCTCGCAGATTTGGAGACAGTCGAGAAGCGACTGCATCAGGCTCAGCGGCAGTCCAAGCTGGACAAGTCGCTGGGCGACGAGATCGAGGCGTTGCAGGCTGCGTTCGACGCTCTCAACGAGGGCCGGCCGCTGTACCGCGCCGGGTTGAAGCCGGAGTGGCGCGAGCAGCTTGCGCCGTACTTCCTGCTGACCAATCGCTCGGTGCTAGCGGTGGTCAACGTGGGCGAGAACGAACTCGACCGGATACCTGAGGTGGAGGCCGTGGTGCGCGCTGAGTTCGCTTCCGCCGGCGACAACGTGGAAGTAATTGGGATGTGCGTGCAACTGGAGGCCGAGGCGGCAACGATCGTCGACCCTGTCGAGCGGGCAGAGATGCTGGAGGGTTTCGGCCTGGGCGAGGGCGCTCTGTTCCGTATGGTGCGCTCCGCCTACCACCTGCTCGGTTTGCGCACGTTCCTGACCACCGGCGACAAGGAGAGTCGGGCGTGGACGTTCCATGCCGGCTCCAAGGCGCCCGAGTGTGCGGGTCGGATTCACAGCGACATCCAGCGTGGATTCATCCGCGCCGAGGTGATCCACTGGGACGAACTGCTCGCGCTCGGCTCGTGGAACAAGGCCAAGGAAGTCGGCAAGCTGCGCATCGAAGGCAAGGACTACGAGTTCGTCGACGGTGACGTCACCGAGTTCCGCTTCAACGTGTAGCAGGGGTTTTGTGATCTGGCCCGATTCCGTCGCACATGCTCTGAGCTGGTCCTTTGTGTCCTTCTAGGTACATTCAGTTTCGCCCTGTTCGTTTGAAGGAAGGACTTGAGAAGGACCAATCCGGGACCAAGCCGGTTGCGAGCGGCTGATCAGACGCCCTGCTCGCCCGACCCTTCGGCAGCGTCGCGGGCGCCCGGGCCCCGGCGGCTGGAGCGTCGTACGGCAGCTCGAAGCGTGTGTCGCGTTTGTGCGACGAGTTGCCGGGCGGAGGCGCGTGTGCTCTTCACGAGTGTCGACGAAGCCACCCGGGCACGCTTCCCGATGGCGATCACCGGTTTGAGCGCGGTGCCTGTCCGTGACACAGCTTCCCGCACTCCCGAGGCTGCGCGGCGAGCCGCGCCTCTGACACCGCGGCCGGTCGCTCGAAGCGGTCTTCCCGCCACTCGTGCTCCGGCAGTGATGACATGTCTGCCTCGGCCAACGAGCGTGCCTATCCCGCCCATCAGCCGGCTACCGCCGCTTCGAACCCGGCGGAAGCCGAGGCCGAGGACCTGGCCAATTTGGCGACCGGCGTCGGCGACGCCACGAGACACGAACGCAACGCCACGAGCGATCGCACCCGCAGCGCGCCGAACGGGCTTCACGACAGCTCGGCCGACCGCGACAAACCC
>JBDSMK010000339.1:0-3368 GCA_039915905.1 Ilumatobacteraceae bacterium | reverse complement strand
AGTGATGTGTACGCGTTTGGTGTTGGTGAGGCGTGACCTCGATGGTTGAGCCCACCGCGGCCGTACCATCGGCCCCACCGGACTTCCTCACGTTGGATGAGGCGGCGGCGGTGTTGCGTGTGGGGCGAAGCACCGCGTACCGGGAGGCGAACGCGTTCGAACGGTCTGGGGGCCGCACCGGCATCCCGGTGGTTCGCTACGGGAAGCTGTTCCGTGTGCCGCGCTGCCGGCTCGAGGAGCAGCTCGGCGGTCCGCTCACGTGGCCACCGCCGGCACCCATCGCGGTTGAGCCCCGGGGTGTGAAGCAGCCCACGACGCGATCGTCACGCACGACCAAGCGCGCGAAGCGCCCGGTCGCGTCGCGTTCGACGGCTCAGTTGTCGTTGGCAATCGAGTCCTGAGGCTGACGTGATGACCGCTCGCGGAACGACGCGACTGATGATTGACAGACAGGTGCCCGCGAGCGGTGGGGTGTGGTCATGTTGCGGGTGACGACCCTGTACGCCGGCTCGGCTGCGGCAACGGCGCGGTACTACACGAAGTATTTGACGCAGGCGCCGGGTGAGCAGCCTGGTGTGTGGTTGGGCCGGCAGTCTGACGGTCTCGGGTTGTCGGGTGAGGTGTCAACCGATGCGCTCGAGTTGTTGCTCACTGGATGCGACCCGACCCCGGGGGTGACGCTTGGTTACCCGCTGTGCGATCGGACGAGTGCGAACGGGACGGTGATCCGGGCGGTAGCGGGGTTTGATGCGACGGTGTCGGCGCCGAAGTCGTTGTCGGTGTGGTGGGCACTGACCGGCGATGAAGGTCTCGCCGAATGCCATGACGTCGCCGTCGCCGCAGTCGTCGAGTATCTCGAACGATTCGGTTCGACGACTCGTGTCCGTTCGAATGGTGGGCGGTTGCATCCCGACAGCCAGGGTCTGATCGTGGCCGCCTTCCGTCAGACAACGTCGCGGTTGGACGATCCGCAATTGCATACCCACCTGGTGATCTCGGCGAAGGTGCAAACCAACGACGGTCGTTGGTTGGCGTTGGACGCTCGTGTGTTGAAGCAGCATCAGCGGTCGTTGGGTGGTCTGTAACAGTCGGTGCTGCGCGCCGAGCTCACCGACTGTTACGGCGTCGGCTTTGCTGAGATCGTGAACGGTCAAGCGGAGATCGCCGGCGTCCCGACGGAGTTGATCGAGCAGTTCTCCAAACGTTCTGCCCAGGTGCGTGGCGAGTTGCAGGTGAAGGTCGCGGAGTTTGTTCAGCGTGAGGGCCGTCACCCGACCAGGTTCGAGCACGCCGCCCTTGAGCGCGAAGCGGCCGCGGACACCCGGCTCCGCAAGGCCGCCAACGGTGTCCCAGATCTGCCGGCATGGTGGCGTACCGAAGCAGCTGGCATCGGCGTCACTGCAGAGTCGCTCGGAGAGTCGATGCACACAGCCGCCCGCGCGACCGTGCAGCCGGTGAAGGTCAGTGTCGCGGAGGTGATCGAGGACCTATCGCAGGCCAGGTCGTCGTGGCACCGGATGGATATCCTGCGTGCGATCACTGACCGGCTGCGTCCGCAACATGGGATGTCCGGCGTGCGGTGGGCGCAACAACTCGACAGGTCAGTGGATCGGGTCCTCGAGCACTGTGTCGGCCTCGATCCTGAGGGTGACGGACCGCGCCGGGCGTCGGATGGTCGTTCGGTGTGGATCGAACCCGTCGCCGCGCAGGTCACCAGCCACCAGGTGCTCGCCCAGGAAGAAGCCATCCTTGCGTGGGTTGCCGACGCACAACTTGACGACCCGGCACCGTCGACGACCGTCAACCGTGCGGGCCTCGACCTGCTCCAGGCCGACGCCGCTGCGGCCGCAGCTGGGGAGGATCGGGCGGTGGTGATCGTCGGACCCGCCGGCACCGGCAAGACGACTACCCTGCGCGCCGCGGTGACTGATCTGCACCGTCAAGGTCGGCGCGTGTTTGGTGTCGCGCCGACGGCGAAGGCGGCGAAGGTCCTGGGTCAGGAGACCGGCATGCACGCGGACACGGTCGCCAAGCTGTTGCATGAGTGGGCACGACCCGACGGCCCGGGGCGGCAGTGGTGTCTGCCGTCGGCGACGACGGTGATCGTCGACGAGGCCGGCATGCTCTCCACCTCGAACCTGCACCGCCTCATCGAGTTGGCCAGCGGTCAGCAGTGGCGGCTGGTGTTGGTTGGTGATCACCGACAACTGCAAGCCGTCGGCCGTGGCGGCTTGTTCGCTGAGATATGCACCACCGGTCGCACGATCGAGTTGGAGTATGTTCACCGGTTCAGCCATGACTGGGAAGCCGCTGCCTCGCTGCGCTTGCGTAACGGTGACCCACGCGCCCTCGACGCCTACGAGACTCACCAGAGGATCATCCCAGGGACCTTCGCCGAGCATCTCGAAACGATTGCCGACGTCTGGATGCAACGCCACGCCGCCGGCGAAACGGTCGCGATCACGGCGACGGCGAACGAGCATGTCGACGCGATCAACCAAACGATTCGCCAACGACGAGCGCGTAGCGGTGACACCGACACCACGGCGTTCGGCGCGATTGCCGACGGTGTGGTCGCGGTAGGGGATGTGGTCGCTACACGGCGCAACCACCGCCAGTTGCACACCACCAGCGGCGACATCGTCCGTAACCGCGAACTGTGGACCGTCACCGCTATCAACGACGCTGGGGATCTGACCGTCACCGACCTCACCGGCACCAGCACGGTGGCCCTTCCAGCCGGGTACGCCCTCGAGCATGTGCGACTGGGGTACGCGGCCACCGAGTACGGCACACAATCTGCGACCGAGACGGCATCGATCACCCTGGCGACCCCAGCGACCACCGGGCGCGGGCTGTACGTCGCAATGACCCGCGGCCGCGACGACAACCATGTCTACGTCGTCACCGACACCCACGAACCTGCCGAGGCACGCGACATCCTGGAGGGAATCGTGGCTTGCGATCGGGCCGACATCCCAGCCGTCGTGCAACGCCGCCAGCTCGCCCAACAGGACCGCCAACCGCCACGGCTGCAGCCCAGGTGTCAGGTCCCCGACTGGTTCCACGACCTACGCGCCGACGCCGTTGTCGACTACCGCGAGGCACGCCACGCGCTCGACGACTCGATGACGAACAGGGCGCGACTCGTCGCGACCTTCGAAGTCGCGTCGCACCGAATCGCCGACGCGAACACCGTGTGCGCTCCGTTCGACACCGAACTCGACGGCGCGCACGACGCCGTGAAACACGCCGAGGCTGCACAGCGTGCCGCGCAACACCGACTTGATCAGTCCGGGATCCGCGGCCGACGACAAGCACGCACCGACCTCGCTGCTGCAGACGCCGCCGTCGCCGGCACGCGCGAT
>JBDSMK010000322.1:0-4749 GCA_039915905.1 Ilumatobacteraceae bacterium | reverse complement strand
GCTGGGGTTCTTTGCCCCGCACGCCACGGGTCATCCCTGCCGACTGCTTGGCCGGGTCGTGGCGGCGGGCGTGCGTCGCGATCAGCACGCCGCGATGGTGGATCTGCACCAGCCCGCCATCGCAGACGACATCGACGTTCTGACCGGCCAACCACACCCCGGCCTTGTAATGCGCCGAGGCGAAACTGATCGTGCCCTTCGCCGCGACGCGGCGGGTCGCCGATTTCGGCATCGCACCTGCCGGGTCAATGCCGGCCTCGATGACCGGTCGTGCTGGTTCGTTGCGGGCGAGTTTGAACCGGTCCCACGGTGTCGCCATCCCGAGCGATTGATGCGGGCGGACATGGTTGTAGTGCTCGACCCACACATCCAACTGGGCCTGCGCGTCGGCGATGTGGGCGAACACTTTGCCGGTGAGGAACTCGACGCGCAGCGTCTTGTGCCACCGCTCGATCTTGCCGGTCGTGGTCGGCGACCGCGGCCGAGTGAGCCGATGCCTTATCCCGTTCTCCCGACAGATCCGATCGAACAACACCTCGCCGGTCCCGGGTCCGAACCGGCCAGTGAACACCTTGCCGTTGTCCGTCAAGATCTCCTCCGGCACCCCATGACGTCGCATCGCCAACCCAAGCGCGTCACACGTCGGCCGGGCTGTTGCCCGCTCGACCACGAACGCCGAGATGCAGAACCGGGAGTGGTCATCCACACCCGAGACGATCTTTGCCTCGCTGCCGTCGGCGAGTTTGACCCCGCCGACGATGTCCATCTGCCACAACTCCATCGCCTTGGACCGCTCCCACCGCTTGTAGTCGTCACGCTTACGTTTCCGCGCTGTTGGTGTGATCAACCGTTGGCGGACCAGACAGCGATAGATCGACGACAACGTCGGCAACGGCGAGATCCCTTCCTGGCCGAGCTGGTGCAGGATCGTGCGCTGACCCCACCCCGGATGCTCCCGACGGATCGTCACCACCCGCGCTTCGACCTCCGCGGTCATCTGATGCGGACACGACAACGGCTTCGCCGAACCATCCGCCAACCCGGCCAGCCCCTGGGATGCGTACCTACGCAACCACGCGTGCACCGTCTGCCGGCTGACACCGTTACGGCGGGCCACATCCGTCACCGCTGCTGCCTGGTTCAACACCTCGAGCACTGCCTGATATCGCTGTTCCACGACGTTGAGCACCACCAACACGAGCGAGACCCCCTCGACCGAGACGGACCCGATCGTCCGTCACCGAGAAGGCTGACCCACACCAAGAGCGCGAAGTGTCAAGCAGCTACCGGAGTCACTGTCGCCCAGCAACCGGAGTCGCGTCCCGAAACTGTCACCCACCTACCGGAGTCACAGTGTCAAGCATGAACCGGAACTGCACATGACCGAACTGTCGTGTGCGCGTTCCCTGACGCCCTTTTTCCGCCCTCGCCTCTCAGGAGAAACAAGGCGCATATGTCCTGAGCAGGACATATGCGCCAGAAGTTGCGTGGAGCTGGGGGGAATCGAACCCCCGTCCATCAGGCACTGAACGCCCGTGCTACGACCATTCCCGACATTGGGTCTATCGCTGTCCCATCGGCGGGTCGATTAGCTGCCGGTTACCCGGTGGCCCTCGCTCGGTCTTTCCCGTGTGTCAGCATTCTTTCCGGCTGTCAGCGGACTTTCCCGCTGTCATCCCCCGCTTCTGTTGCCGGGCTGCGGTGGATCGGCCCCGTGCGCCATTTCTGGTCACGATGTCTCTTCGCTCACCTAAAGATCAGGCGGCGAGAGCGAACTGCTCGTTGGCAATTCTTGTGTTTGCCCCGTTTAGCGAGTCTGAGCAACTCGGGTCGCACGCTCGGCCAGAGAAACTGATGTCGAAACCTGTCAGCCCCATGATCTTGCGAACCACCAGGCTACCGCACGATCAGCGGTACCCGCTCGCAGTCACGATTCCTGCCGCCACGGCCGGCGCCCGGTAGGCCGTGGCCAGCGAATCGATCGTCTCGTGGGCGTTCAGCCCACTCGGGTTCGGCACCACCCATAGCTCGGCACCCTCCAACTGGTCGGGTTGCACGCCCATCGTCGCCGTCCGCACATCGAACGCAGTGCGGTAGGCGGTGATCCCGGCAATTGCGACCACTACCGGCTGGTGGCGACGCACGAACTCGCGCAGTCGGGTCCGTCCGGCGCGAAGTTCGACTGCCGATAGATCGGAAGCCTTCGGCGTCGCTCTGGCGACGAGATTGGTGATCCCGATGCCGCGAGCCAGCAGCACGTCGCGTTCGGCATCGCTCATCCCAGCGACCCGATCCACCTCGTGCTCGATGATCCCGGCGCGCAGCAAGGCGGGATAGAAGCGGTTGCCGGGATGGGCGAAGTGGGTCTGAGTGGCAGCGGTCCACAGCCCCGGATTGATACCGACGAACAGCAACCGCAGTCCCGGCCCAACCAAGTCTGGCACCGAACTGTCGCGGAAACCTTCCAACTCGGCACGGGTGAAGCCCATCGATGCCCAAGCTAAGTCGCCTGCGGCCGACCGCCGCCTATCGTGGCCCTATGACAGCTCCAACTCGCTGGGTCACCGACACGTCCGAAGGTCATTCGCAGTGGTACATCGACCGCTTCCGCAAGATGGCCGCCGACGGCGATGACCTGGTCGGGGAGGCTCGCCTGATCGATGCGATGCTGCCGCGTCACGCCCGTGTACTCGACGCCGGTTGCGGACCCGGCCGCCACGGCGCGTACCTGCACAGCGTGGGTCACACGGTTGTCGGCGTAGATGCAGACGCACAGTTGATCGCAGCAGCCGAGGCAGACCATTCCGGCCCGCACTGGATCGTCGCCGATCTCAGCGAACTGGACCTGGCCGCAGCGGGGGAGCCGGAGCCGTTCGACGGGGCGATGATGGCCGGCAACGTGCTGCTGTTCGTGGCACCCGGAACAGAGACGCAGGCACTTCGCCGGGTGGCGGCGCACGTGCGCCCGGAGGGCTTCGTAGTGACCGGGTTCCACGTCAATCGCGCTTTGTCGCTAGCCGATTTCGACGAGCGCATCGTGGTCGACGCAGGCCTGCGCATCGAACACCGCTTCGCCGGCTGGGATCTCAAGGCCTGGAGCGACACGGCCGACTTCGCCGTCACCGTGTTGCGCCACTAGCCACCGGTCACCGGGCAGTTCTGGCAGGCCCAGCGAAGGGGATTCGAACTCGTGGACCTTGAGTTGTCTGGGTCCGGTAAGCCACGCGGCACGCAGAGTTCTTCTCGTCTCGAACAAGGATGCGAAATTGACAAGCCGTCTTCCCAGAGCTGGCTCATTCGACCACCGTCAGGCGATAGCGAGGTCAGCCAGCGGCAGCGCTCACTGCGTCAGATTCGGTGCCGCTCGACGCCGCCGGGCGCGAACCTTCCGGCGGCGCTTCCATCGGATAGTGGCAGGCCACGAATTGGCCGGGGCGTAGCTCCCGCAAGATCGGCTCCTGCACCGCGCACAACGGTCCGACATTCGGGCACCTGGTGCGGAAACGGCAACCCGATGGTGGATCGATCGGCGACGGTAGATCCCCATCGATCGAGATCGCTCGGCGTGGGTCGACCGACGGGTCGGCGACCGGGATTGAACTCATCAGCGCCGCGGTGTACGGGTGCAGCGGACGGGCGAACAGGTTGTCCGGCGCGGCAACCTCACAGATCTTGCCGAGATACATCACCACGACCCGGTCGGCGATGTTCTTCACCACCGCCAGGTCGTGGGCGATGAACACCAGCGAGATCCCGTATTTCAGCTTGAGATCCTCGAGCAGGTTGAGCACCTGCGCCTGAACCGACACATCCAGGGCGGATACCGGTTCGTCACAAATGATCACCTTCGGATCGAGGATCAACGCCCGGGCAATCGAGATCCGCTGGGCCTGGCCCCCGGAGAACTCGTGAGGCCGCCTGTCAAGGGCCGCATCCGGGTCGATACCGACGTCTTCCAGAACCCGGCGAACCTTCACCAAAGTCTCCGCATTAAAGTTCTTTATGCCGCGCCGTATCCGGATCGACCGGGGGATGGCTGCCAGTGGCATCAGCATTGTGAGGATCAGCCATATTGCCGCGGTTACCAGGAAAATTGCCGCGAATGGGGCGAGCACGGCCAGCGAACCGATCATTATTACTGTGCCGATTTTGGCGACCGCTCCGCCGTTGCGAATTCCATCGGCGCCGTCGGTGCCGAACGCTGTGGCGATTACCCAAACCATCAACCCGACAAAGAACAGTCCGGTCAGTGACGCGGTGAGGCGGCGAGTGAGGCGGTGTTGCCAGATACGCAACATCGCCGGCACATAGCTCTGCCAGGCGCGGACCACCAGCGAGCGCGGTTGCGCCTCGAGCCAGTTGACCAACAGTGGCTCAGCGACGATTTCGCTTACCCGGCGACGCGGGTTTAGTGATGAGATCGCGTCTTGGAAGATCATTTGTAGACGGCTGCGCGCATGGCGCATCTCGTCTTTCGACAGCGTCGCCATGTCAGTGCCGATGAGACGCACGTTGCCAGACGTAGGTGGTGGGACACGCATTATTGCCTTGCCGGTGGTGGACTTGCCGCAACCCGACTCGCCGACGAGACCGAGCGTCTCGCCGTTGGCCAGGTCCAGGCTTATGTCGCTGACCGGACTGTTCTTTGTCGGGTTGATGGTTTGGGTAATCGCCACAGCGTTCGGCACCGACGGCGCCGATGGAATTCGCAACGGCGGAGCGGTCGCCAAAATCGGCACAGTAATAATG
>JBDSMK010000318.1:0-6811 GCA_039915905.1 Ilumatobacteraceae bacterium | reverse complement strand
AGTACTTCGCCCGCTACGACATCCCGGTGAGTCCCGGTGGTGTTGCAGTCACCGTTGACGAAGCGATAGCCGAGGCCGACAAGGCCGGCTACCCGGTCGTCGTCAAGGCTCAGGTGCAGGTGGGTGGGCGTGGCAAGGCAGGCGGCATCAAACTCGCCGACAACGCCGACGAGGTGCGCACCCATGCCGGCAACATTCTTGGGATGGACATCAAGGGGCACCTCGTCAAGCGAGTGTGGGTCGAGCATGCCAGCGACATCTCCAAGGAGTACTACGCCTCGTTCTCGCTCGACAGGGCAGCCAAGGATCACCTCTTGATGCTCAGCGCGCAGGGTGGTGTGGAGATCGAGTCGGTCGCCGACACCGATCCTGATGCAATCGTGATGCTGCACATCAACCCGGTGGATGGGTTGTCGCTCTCCGCTGCTCGTACCGCCACAGTGCAGGCCAAGATCGATGACGAAGCAGTGGACGGTGTGGCCGAGATGCTCGTCAAGTTGTACCGCTGCTTCACCGAAGGCGATTGCGACCTGGCCGAGATCAATCCGTTGATCCTGCGGCCCGACGGTGGCGTGCACGCTCTCGACGCCAAGGTCTCGTTGGACAACAACGCCGCGTTCAGGCACCCCGAGTGGGCCGAGTATCGCGCCACCGAGGAGCTCGACGAGCGCGAGCAGTTGGCTCGTACGCACGACTTGCAGTACATCGGCCTCGATGGCTCCGTCGGCATCATCGCAAACGGAGCCGGCCTGGCGATGAGCACACTCGACGTCGTCAACCAAGTCGGCGGCAAGGCCGCCAACTTCCTCGACATAGGCGGCGGGGCCAACGCCGATGTGATGGCCGCTGCGCTCGAGGTGATCAACTTCGACCAGAACGTGAAGAGCATCTTCATCAACATCTTCGGCGGCATAACCCGCGGTGAGGAAGTGGCCAAGGGCATCGTCGAGGCACTCGGTCGGGTGGACCTGCGGGCGCCGATCGTGATCCGCCTCGATGGCACCAATGCCGAGGAAGGTCGAGCCATCCTCGCTGCCGCCGGCATCCCCGAGTCGAAGCTCGCCTCCAAACCAACCATGCTCGAGGCCGCCCGCGCGGCCGTCGCGATCGCAACAGGAGCCTGACTCATGGCCATATTCGTAAACGCTGACACCAAGGTGATCGTGCAGGGCCTCACAGGGGGACAGGGCAAGTACCACGGGCTGCGCAACCACGCCTACGGGACCCAGATCGTCGGCGGCGTGACTCCCGGCAAGGGAGGCACCGAGGTGGCCATCCCGGAGGGTGGCAGCATTCCGGTGTTCAACACTGTGGCCGAGGCTGTAGCAGCCACCGGCGCAGATGCGTCTTTCATCGCCGTCCCGCCGAAGGCAGCTTCCGCGGCGATCCTCGAGGCGGCCGCAGCCGGGATCAAGTTCATCGTGTGTATCACAGAGGGAATCCCGGCGCAGGACGAAGCGAAGGTGTACAACACGCTCGTGCGTAGCTACCCCGGCACCCGTCTGCTCGGACCGAACTGCCCGGGGATCATCAGTCCAGGCAAGTGCAACATCGGCATCACCGCCGGTGAGATCGCCGAACTGCCCACCGTCGGCGGGCCCAACGTGGGCATTGTCTCGCGCTCCGGCACGCTGACGTATCAGGCGTTGTACGAGTTGAAGCAACTCGGCATCGGTGTGTCCACTTGTGTCGGCATTGGTGGTGATCCAGTGCCTGGCACCAACTTCATCGACTGTCTGAAGGAGTTCCAGGCCGACCCGGAGACCGACGCGATCATCATGATCGGCGAGATCGGCGGCTCGGCCGAGGAAGAGGCGGCGGAGTACATCAAGGCCAGCGTGACCAAGCCGATGAGTGCATACATCGCCGGGGTCACCGCGCCTGCCGGAAAGAAGATGGGCCACGCCGGCGCCATCGTCTCCGGCGGAAAGGGCACGGCGCAGGGCAAGATGGATGCGTTGAGTGCCGCAGGAGTGAAGATCGGCCTCAACCCCACCGAAGCCGGCGAGCTAATGGCCGAAATCCTCAAGACCTTGAAGTAGCCCCGACCGGACTGGCGTTGCCACGCCGCGATTTGCTCGACGACGTCATGCGCTCACCGGGGTGGACTGCGCATTTCGATGACGTCGTCAGCCGAATCGATCCGAGACGCGAAAGAAGCCCCGCCGGAAGGCGGGGCTTCTTCGTAGGACGGGTTTGTGATTAGCGCACCGGCGGGGGCGGCGGAGGGGGCGGGGTCATCCCGCCGGGTGGCGGCGGGGGAGGCGGTGTGCCACCTCCGACCGAACCACCTTGGCCACCCTGGTTGAACTGGCTCTTGATCTTGTTCATGTCTTTCAAGTCGTTCAGCGATCCGCCGCCCTCGGTAAAGCCCATGAAAGACCCTGCGAGCGCTGCGGCCGAGCCGATGAGTGCGAGGAATGCGCCGACACCGCGGCCGATTCCCGTAACACCGCTGTAAGACGGGTGGATCAGGTAGATCAGCACGAGCAGCGTGGCGAGTGCCGTCGCTGCAAGGAAGATCAACTGCCACGGAACGCTGGTCGACTTAATGATCTGAGCCGCGAGGAGAAAGGTGATCACGCCGACAGCGAGCACCAGCAGCCACGGCAGTGTGCCGCGGAACAAGAAGTCGGATCCGGAAAGATTGATGGAGCTGAAGGGAGAGCTGGTCCAATCGAGGAAGTAGGCGACCAAGAACACGACTGCCCCACCGACCTTCAACCAGTCGGATGTCTTGAACTTACTGAGATCCATGTGTGCCTCCGAGGTATCTGCCGAATATGACTCAGTTCAGGGGACCGTACACCTTGCGAAGGCCCCCAGCGCGTACCTAGGCCCTGCGGGGCCTGCGCTGGCAGGCACTTCCGGACGGACCCGGGGCGGGCCTACCCTGCAGAGTATGCCCACCGCGTTGTTGTCTGTGTTCGACAAGTCCGGCATCGTCGAGTTTGCTGCCGGTCTCCACTCCTTGGGTTGGCGGATCGTGTCTAGCGGCGGCACGGCGAAGGTCATCGGGGATGCCGGGATAGAGGTCACCGATGTCGTCGAACTCACCGGACTGCCGGCGATCCTCGACCACAGGGTCGTGACGTTGCACCCGAAGATTCACGGTGGCCTGCTGGCCGACCCGACGAATCCTGCTCACCAGGCTGAGATGCAGGAGCACGGGATAGAGGCGATCGACCTCGTAGTCGTCAACCTCTACCCGTTCGAAAGCAACCCGAGCATCGAGATGATCGACATCGGTGGCCCGGCGATGGTGCGTGCCGCGGCGAAGAACCACGCGCATGTCGGCGTTGTCGTCGATCCGGCCGACTATGCAGCGGTTCTCGACGAGCTTCGAACCACCGGCAGTCTCGCGGCCAACACCCGCAAGCGACTTGCGCGCATCGCCTTCGCCAGGATCGCGGCATACGCAGCACAGATCGCAACGTGGTTCGACGAAACCGAGCAAGACGATGTCCTGCCCGAGCGGATCAATCTTTCGATGACGCGGGCCCAGCATCTGCGGTACGGAGAGAACCCGCACCAGCAGGGCGCGCGGTACGTCGCCGCCGGGCAGCTCAGCTGGTGGGATGAAGCGGTGCAGCACGGCGGAAAGGAGCTCAGCTACCTCAACCTCTATGACACAGAGGCTGCATGGCGAATGGTCAACGGCTTCGGAGGCCCGGCGTGTGTGATCGTCAAGCACGCCAACCCGTGCGGCGTGGCGGTCGGCGCCGATCTGTTGGACAGCTACGTCAAGGCCAATGCCTGTGATCCGGTGAGCGCTTTCGGGGGGATAGTCGCCCTCGCCCAGCCAGTGACGGTGGAGGTCGCGAACGCGATTGCGGCCGTGTTCACGGAGGTCGTCGTCGCTCCGTCCTACGACGATTCCGCACTTGCGGTGCTGACCGCGAAGAAGGGCCTGCGCGTCCTGTCGGCATCACCGCCGCAGCTTCGGCGGCTCGACATACGAACCATCGACGGTGGCTTCCTGGTCCAGCAGGGAGACCGGGTGAACCTCGACCGCTCGTCGTGGAGCGTGGTGACCGCGGCCCAACCGGCGGCAAGCCAATGGGACGATCTCGCGTTTGCCTGGCAGGTGTGTGCCGCAGTCAGCAGCAACGCAATTGTCTTCGCCAAGGATCGTCAGACGTTCGGCATCGGCGCCGGACAGCAGAACCGGGTGGACAGCGTGCGCATCGCCGCCGAGCGCTCAGCGGGGCGCGCCGTCGGCGGGGTCTGCGCCAGCGACGCGTTCTTCCCGTTCCGTGACGGCTTGGACGCCGCCGCGGCCGCCGGGATCACCGCGGTGATCCAGCCGGGCGGCAGCATCCGTGACGCGGAGGTGATAGCCGCTGCCGACGAACATGGCATCGCGATGGTGTTCACCGGGGAGCGCCACTTCCGCCACTGACGAGCCGGACCTAGATGGGTCTGAAGGCCGGTGGGTGTTCCACGGCGGTCACGACCGCGGTTGACGCGTTCTAGCTCATCAGGATAGCGGCGCGGCCGAGCCAGCTCAGGGTGCGTTCGATGTCATCGGTCAGCTGTTGCTCGATCTGCTCTCGCGAGATGGACTGCCGGTGCGAGGTGCTCAGGCGTCCTTCATCCACCATCGTCAGAAGCTGGCGGAGCAAATCGTTCCGGGTGCGTTGACCGTCGAGCAGCAGCACAAGTGCGCGGCTGAGGCCGTTGAGAACGATTTGCTCGTGGCGCAGGTTGCTGACAAGCGGCGAGCTATGCGCCTGCAGGCGCACCACTGGGCTGGCGAGCGGACGTTCGGACGGGAGCGCCGCGAGACGTGGGTCGTAAGCGAGGAACTCGGCTTGTTGGTTGCTGCGGGTGGAGGCTTCGAAAAGATCCATCGAGAGCTTCTCGGCAACGGCTCGCTTGGGTTGTGAGCTGTTCGCACGCTTGCAGGCTTCGTCCAGCAGCGCCGGGAAGCGAATTGCACGTGGCGAGCCCTCGCTGAGGATTTTCAGGGCGGCGGAAGTTCTGCTGACGCACATAGTCCAAGTACTGCTCGAACTCGATTTCGTCGTGCGCCATTTCATTCAGTTGAGCAATCGTGTCGATGGGCAGATCGTGCGTCATCGCCTGCGGGAACGTTGCCTCTGCAAGGAATTGAAGATTGTTCTGCTGGGCGTGCTGCATGAACTGGTGGAAGTACACCGGTTCGTTGATGGCACTGAGCTCGTCGTGGAGCAAGGCCGAGTCTTCCCAGTCGGCATTCCCAGCGAAACGCTCAAAATGTGTATCGACGTAGGCATCGAGGAACAAGGTGGCTACGGACTGATCGACATCGGAAATCATCGATCTGAACTGCTTGATCACTGCTCGAGCTTTCTTGGCGCGAGCCCGTGGCTCAGTGATGTGGCGTGTGTGGTAGAGCATCATTTCCCGAACCATCGACAACATGTGCCAACCGGGGAGAGTGTTGTAGCTGAT
This sequence comes from Ilumatobacteraceae bacterium, assembly GCA_039915905.1. GTDB lineage: Bacteria > Actinomycetota > Acidimicrobiia > Acidimicrobiales > Ilumatobacteraceae > JAODBQ01. Next base: position 1,375 of record JBDSMK010000318.1, on the reverse strand, counting down.
GTACGCAATGCCCGTCGGAGATAGGTGATCATGGCAAATCGAAAGAACCTTGTCCTTGACCATCTGTGGCACCCAGGAGTAGACCCCGTGCGCGATGATGTAGTCGAACTCACCAAATTCTGACGTGACGTCTAACACGTCCATGGCATGAAGTTCGATGTTCGTCAGCCTGAGCATGGTGGAAAACGTGTCGGCATCATCAATTTGTCGTTCTGACAGATCAATTCCGACAAATTTGCTGTCTGGCAGGCTGAATGCCATCGGTACGATGTTTCCACCGCCCGCGCAGCCTATTTCTAAGACGCGGCACGCCTGCGCTGGGACAGGTTTGATGTTCAGCAGGCGACCAATTGCCGCTAGGCGGCCAGGATGGGTAAGGCCATAGCACAAATCAGGGTAGGGGACTTCGTCATACGACAAGTTGAATCCGCTGCTGGCTGTCACCGATGACACTTTCTACTCAACCAATGTCTTTCGACAATATTGTTAGCGACCGAGCGACGGGTACCGCGTTGAACCCCAGGTCGGCTCGAGCAGTCTGAGCTGACGGCCTCACCAGGTACGAAACACGGGATCAACCGCGTCGGTCGCGCGAGTTCGGCGGCGGCCACGGCGATCCTTTGGCGACAGCCGAAGCCGGTAGAGCGAACGGCACTACCGCGGTCGTACCCATCGGGTCCGTCAGCGGTTTGCCATCGTTGGCCACGTGGGCCGTCCACGCCGAGCCGTCGTGATATCGCTGTTGGAACCGTCCGTAGGGGTCTGGGAACCAGCCTGAACTCTGAGCCATCTGCGGAGCTTGCCATGCGGCGATGGATAGCCTCTCGACGCGTGGCCCGCATCGCAGACCTTCTCGCCGCCGGCCGCACCTATTCGTTCGAGTTCTCGCCGCCGCGAACCGACGCCGCACAGATGTCGCTGGGTCGCACGATCGCCGAATTGGAGCCGCTGAAGCCGAGCTTCGTCAGTGTTACCTACGGCGCGGCTGGCAGCACTCGCAGTCGCACGCAGCAGGTGGTGACGTGGATCGCGACGGAGACTGGCATCACCCCGATGGCTCACCTCACCTGCCAGAGCCATGTCCGCGACGAGATCGTTGGCCTCCTCGACGACTACCGCACCGCCGGGATCGAGAACATCCTCGCCCTGGGCGGTGATCCACCCAACGACGACAGTGCCTCGAAGCCCAGCGACTATCGCTATGCCAGCGAGTTGATCGACGAGCTCGAACGGTTCGACAGCTTCTCCGTCGGCGTCGCAGCGCACCCTGAGGTGCACCCGCGGTCTCCGGATCGAGCCAGCGACCGTCGCAGATTGGCTGACAAGCTGAGCCGCGCCGATTTCGCCATCACCCAGTTCTTCTTCGAACCGCAGC
>JBDSMK010000317.1:0-4606 GCA_039915905.1 Ilumatobacteraceae bacterium | reverse complement strand
CGGTGGGAAGCGCTTCGCCTTCCGTCCAGGCGAGGTGATCGTCGACGCCGCCGCGGCATCGGTGGTACAGGCACTGACGCCGCACGAGACGCGCGTGCATCCACTGCCCGGAGGGCTAGTACTGGTGGTCGGCGTGATCGACCCGGTCGCCACCGCAGCCGCCGTGCGGGCCCGTGGGTTTCGCGCCCAGCCGAACCATGTGGTGTTCGCCACCGGCGAGAGCGACCCCGTGTTCGCCAACCCGGCCACCTTCGCCAACCCCGCCACCTTCGCCAACCCCGCCACCTTCGCCAACCCGGCCACCTTCGCCAACCCGGCCACCTTCGCCAACCCGGCTACCTTCGCCAACCCGGCCACCTTCGCCAACCCGGCCGGCGAGTGCTGCTGTTCGCCTGCCACCGTGTGCGATGCGGCGGTCGTCGAGACCAGACGCGCCCCGCGGCACAGCTGTGTACAGCCGGCAGCCGAGGAGCTGGACCTCGAACGCACCGGTGCTGGCCCGACCACCGGCTGCCGAGTGGTGGTGCTCGACACCGGGCTGGCAAGGCCGGCGCTCGGTGGCGTCATCGCTCGGGTTTCAGCGCGCGATCCGGAACCTTGGGGACCGACCAAGTTCGATCCGAGCATCGGTGGGCCGACACCGTTCACACCGACCGACAACCACGACGGCCCCGACGAGAACCAAGACCTGTGGCTCGACCCGGTGGCAGGACACGGCACGTTCATCTCCGGGCTCATTGCCCGACTAGCCCCAGGCGCCGAGGTGCGCGTGGGACGGGTGCTGGAGACCACCGGCGAAGGCAACGACGCCGATCTTGCCTTCCGTATCGGTCGGCTCACCGGGCCCGACCGCCCGGCGATCCTCAGCCTGTCCTTGTCGTGCTACACCGAAGATGACCAGCCACCGCTGGCGCTGTCAGCAGCGATTGCCGAAATCCAGTACCAAGGCACCGTGGTGGTCGCCTCGGCGGGCAACGACGCCAGCTGCCGGATCTGCTGGCCGGCCGCCCTACCGGGGGTGATCTCCGTCGGGGCGCTTGGGCCGAGCGGTCCGGCACCGTTCACCAACTGGGGCGGATGGGTTCGAGCCTGTGCCCCCGGAGTGGACATCGTCAGCCGCTTCTACGACGACGTGGACGAGGTCGACGACCGCGATCCTCTGACGGCCACGTTCTGGGGCTGGGCCTGCTGGAGTGGCACATCGTTCGCTGCTCCGATCGTCGCCGCAGCGATCGCCCGCGAGGTGCTGTTGTCTGGCATCACGCCTGCCGCCGCAGCTGAACGCGTGGTCTACGACGAGAGGTTGTTCCGCCTGCCGGGCCTGGGAACGGTTGTCAACATCCACTGACGGCGGGTGCTCACCGAGCGCGGAGGGAACGCTGCGGTTACCCTCCGGTCGATGCGGCAAAGCCACTACTGCACGAAATCGGCTGCTGAATCGCTGTGAGGCGGATGATGGGCATGGCAACCGTGGCCGTTCTGTGCGCCGCCGGAACAGCCTGTGCCTCGACCTCGGCCTCGACCTCGGCCATCGCGCCGCGGCCTGGCACAACGGCTGCAACAACCACGAGTGTCGCAGCAACCACGAGTGTCGCAGGAACCACGAGTACGGCAAGCACGACCGATGCACACACCAGCACCTCGGCTGCGAGCTCATCGAGTTCCCCGCCGCTCGCTACTACGACAAGCACGAGTTCGAGCACGAGCACGACCGATGTCGCGCCGTCATCTTCGACTTCTGCCACCATGGCGTCGCCGGCCGGCGCACCGATGGTGCTACCCCATCTTGATGCGGCGTTCGACACCCTGGTGCGCGGCAACGCTGCTGTTTCCGTCACCGTGGTGAGCGCGAACGGCAGTGCCTACAAGCGGGCGTCGGGCCGCACTCTCGGAGGCCAACCGGTCACCGCCTCCACTCCGATGGTGCTGGCCAGCGTGAGCAAGCTGATCACTTCGCTGACCATCGCTCGACTCGTCGAGGCCGGAAGGCTGACGCTCGATGCTCGTGTTCCATGGACCGCAATGGGCCTGCAGCACGATCCAGCGTGGGACGGCGTCACCGTACGTGAACTGCTCGACCACACCAGCGGGATGCCCATCGCTCGCGACTCGTGGTTCGATCTTGCCGGACCGTGCTCGATCCCCTTGGAGGAGGCTCTCGCTCAGCCGCCGCGCCCCCAGCGGGGCAAGTGGGCATACTCCAACGGCAACTACTGTGCTCTCGGTTTGCTGATCAGCTACGTCACTTCTGAGCGACTCGACTCAGCGGCGCGGCAATTGGTGCTGGCGGGCCTCCACGCAGGTGATGCTCATCTGACCACCGACCAGCCGCTGGCCTCCGACGGGCCTTACGCCAAAGGTGTGGCGCGGTTGGAGCGACTCGGTGGTGCGGGCACTTGGATGGCCTCCAGCGACATCATCGCGACGATCGTGGCGGCCGCGACCGATGCTGACATGACCACCCTGGCCTATCCCGCTGTGATGACCGATCAGTACGGATGGGGCCACACCGGCACTGTCGACGGCGCCAAAGCATGCGCCTGGCGGTTGAGTGGCGACACCACGATCGTTGCAATCGTCGCCGGCAATCGCCCCGACAGCGGAGGCCGGCTGTGCGACCTGCTGGTGCCGGCGCTGGCCGCCGACTTCGGCATCACTCTCGGCAAACCTGACCGCCAACCGAAGTAGCCGGTCGACGGGGCCCTGCTCTTCTGGAACCTCGGTCATCGCCGGAGCACACTCCTCCCCGGAAACAACAAAGGCATCACGGGACAACCAAGGCATCACGGGAACAGCGGCGGATGGCCACAGTCGATGATGTCGCCATAGCGATGGGCGATGCCGGGATCATCAGGGACGGTCTGAGTGCCGAGCGAGGTGACGACTGCCGTCGTGAAGTTGTGCGTCAGCGCATCCGTGGTGATCTTCCACTGCCCGCCGGGCTGCTGCTCGGCCGTCACCAGCAGGTAGTGGATCGAGCCGGCGGTGCCGTCGCAGGTGAGTCCGGACATCGGTCCCTGCTGTGAGATCCGATAGCTGAACGGCTGGTTGTTGAGGTGCCACTGGCGGATGCAGTACTTCGGCGTGAGCGTCAGGAAGGTGATGAACGCGCTGCCGGCGTTACCTGCGCCGACGGCCATCACCGCTACCGGAGGTTTGTTCGGCGCACCCGCAGAATGATCGATGTCTTCGAAGTTCACACTGACGGTGTCGGCAAACCCGAGCGGTAGCACCGTATCGCTCTGCTGGCCGATGAACAGCTTGGCGTGCACATGTGGCAGACCAGCCAGCGTGTACCTGCTGACCGTGTCGTCGTGCTGATCGCCGTCGATGTCACCGTGAATCGACACCACGTTGGTGGCTCCCGCAGGTATTCCACCGGACCCGTCGCATGGCCCTGTTGCTGGGCCGGTGGACGGCGCGGTGGACGGCGTGGTGGGCGATGGCGTCACCGTGACCACGCTCGAATCGCCGCTGGCCACGGTCGTCGCACCAGCCGGGGTGGTGGGTTCGGGCGCGGAGGTTGCCGGCTCCGAGGTCGCCGCCTCCGTCGTGGCCGATGACGTAGTGGAGGTTGTCGGGGAGGTTGTCGTGGAGGATTCGGCAACCGTCGTTGATCCGAGGCTTGCTGATGTGGTGGTCATCCCGCCTGCCGGCGCGGCCGACGTGGCCGTGATTGCCGACGAGCTGCAACTGCCAAGCAGGATCGCACCAATCGAGGCAAGTGCGAGCAATCCTCTGGTACGCCCCGTCATATCTCCCCCTTGTGGTTGTTGCCCAACGTTTGCACACCCGGCGGTACGTTGTGACGATGGCTGGCTCGATCCTCGGCACACGGGTGCTGCGAACTGAAGACCCTGAACTACTCCTAGTCGGCGGCCAGTACGTGTACGACCTTCCGCTGCATCAGCCCCTACACCTCGTGCTGGTTCGTTCGGAGATGGCCCACGCTCGCATCCTCGGCATCGACACCACCGCCGCAGCCGAATCAGCCGGTGTCGTCGCAGTGTGGACCGCCGACGACCTCCGCGTCGATCCACAGCACGGCTTTATCAAGGTCCACGACGATTTCGCCCGCGCCCCTCTAGCTGTCGACGAGGTGCGGTTCGTGGGTGACGCGATAGTCGCCGTGTTCGCCGAATCGCTCACCGAGGCCCGCGACGCAGCCGAACTGGTGCTGATCGACTACGAGCCTCTGCCAACAGTGATCGATCCGGAAGAGGCTCTCGCTGAGGGCGCGCCACTGGTGTTCGCGGCGCATGGCGACAACATCGCCCTGTCAAGCATCGACCCTCCCAACCCTGATGTGTTCGGCGATGCCGACGTCGTGATCCGCGGCCGCTACGTGAATCAACGGATCGCGGTGGCGGCGATCGAACCTCGCGCGGCCGCGGCCGTGCCAGAGGCCGACGGGCGGCTGACCTTCTACGCCTCCACTCAGATGCCACACGTGCTGCACAGGCAGCTTGCCGGCGCGCTCGGCGTCGACCGCGCCACGATTCACCTGATCACCCCGCACGTCGGCGGCGGCTTCGGCGGCAAGGCGGGGCTGTATCCCGAGCAGACGATCGTCGCCAAGGCCGCGCTCGATCTCGGTCGCCCGGTG
>JBDSMK010000251.1:0-2849 GCA_039915905.1 Ilumatobacteraceae bacterium | reverse complement strand
AGCGACCGGGGCCAACGCGCGTTGGCGCGAAGTTGCCGTGGCCGGCCATTGCGGCGACGACGCGACCGCGCGCGCCGCGCTCGTCGACGCCGACCCGGTTGTACGCGAGTTGGCACTCGGCGCCCTCAACCGGCTGCACCTGTTGGATGACCTAGTAGTGACCGCAGCGCTCGCCGACCCGGACCCGCGTGTTCGCCGACGGGCCGCGACGCTGGCGGCCAACCGCCCCGGAATACCACTGTTGAACGCCCTGTCCGACGATGACTCCACCGTCGTGGAGACGGCCGCGTGGGCCTGTGGCGAGCAGCAGCCGGAAGGTCCCGGCATCGACGACGCCATCCTGCACCGCCTGATCGAACTTGCCGGTGGCGCCACCGATGCTTTGATTCGCGAGGCAGCAGTGGCTGCGTTGGGCGCGATCGGCGACGAACGCGCCCTGCCCGCGATCATCGTCGCATGCCAGGACAAGCCGGCAGTACGGCGCCGGGCGATTCTGGCACTCTCACCGTTCGACGATCCGACGGTGGACGCCGCGCTGCGGATCGCGCTCACCGACCGCGACTGGCAGGTTCGCCAGGCCGCCGAGGACGTGACGCGAGCTATCGACGGTGGGCGATCAGCCGACTGAGCCCCAGCCCGAATCTGCGGCCAACGCCACCGCGATGCGTTCCAGCGCCTCTTCGAGGATCTCCCTGCTCGTCGCGAAGTTGATCCGCACGAAGCCGCTGTAGAGCTGTTGCTGATGGTCCGGGGCGAAAACCTCGCCGCCGTGGACCGCAACCTTGGCGTGATCCAGCAGGAAGTCGACCATCGCGCCGGCCTGCCGATGGCGACGCAAGTCGAGCCACGCCAGATAGGTGCCTTCTACCGGATGGAGACCGGCCAACGGAAGGCGATCACGCACGAAGCCGGCGAGATACTGGTGATTGCCGCGCAAGTAGGTGAGGGTGTCCTGGAGCCACGGGCCGGCACCGGCGAGCGCGGCACGCCACATCGCGATGCTCAACGCAGAAGGATGCCCCAACAACCCGGCAGCGGCGCGCTTGACACGATCGAGCAGCTCGAGATCATGCCCGATCATCACGCCGATGCCGAGCCCAGCGGTGTTGTACGCCTTGCACGGCCCGGTGACGGTGAGCGTGCAACCACGCACCCGCGGGTCGGCAGCGAACGACTCGAACCGCGCCATGCCGAGGTTCAAGTCGGCATGAAGCTCGTCGACGATCACGACAAGGTCGTGGCGCAGCACAAGGTCACGTAGCCGGGTCAGTTCGTCGCCGTCCCAAATACGTCCGGTGGGGTTGTGTGGATGGCACAGCATCAGCAGCTTGGCGCCGGCTGCGGCAGCTTCCATCGCCTCCCAATCGATCTCGAACCGCTCGCCGCTGTCCACCAGCGGCACCCCGACGACCTCGCGGCCCAGGTCGGTGATCGCCTTGTGGAACGGGCGGTAGATCGGCACCATCGTGATGACCTTGTCGCCCACCGAAGTCAGGCCGTTGACAGCCGCGTACAAACCCGCCACCACGCCCGTGAGGAACTCCAAACCGGCAGCCGGCACGTCGCTCAGACCGGTGATCACGAGGTGCTCGTGGAGCGCAGCGCTCAGTGCCGGGTCGCCGGCGATGTGCGCATAGCCGATGCCGAATGTGAGACGGTCGTGCAACGCGGCGAGGATCGCCGGGGCCACCGGGAAGTCCATGTCGGCGACCCACAACGGGATCACGTCGGCGGGGTACTTGGTCCACTTCACGCTGTCGGGGTGACGCAGCCGGCCGCGATCGAGCGCATCACGGTTGACAGCGAACTGCCCGCCTTCATCGCGGCGTTCGGCGGTGGTGCTGTGTTCGGTCATTGTTCCCCCACGAGTCGACTCGGTCTCGATGCTCAGAAGTCGTATCGGTACACGTTGGTCTCGCGTGCCTTGAATCCGAGGCGCAGGTACAGACGATTGGCGGATTGCCGCGACGGCCTACTGGTGAGGCTCACCGATTTGGCGCCCCGCTGCTGAGCCGTGGCCAAGGCTGCACGGTTCAGTGCCTCCCCCACCCCATGCCCACGCGCCGCTGAATCGACGACGACATCCTCGATCCACGCCTTCAACCCGGTGGACAGTCTGAACATCGCGAGGGTCAGCGAGCCGACGATGCGGCCATCGACGCGGGCGACGAACACGTCCGTTGCCGGTGCAGCAATGATCGCGGCCAGCGTGTCACCGTCGGGCGGCGCGGCCGAAGACAACTGCGGCAGCAACTTTGCCAGCGCGTCGACCAGTTCCGTGGTGCACGACGTGGCGATCTCGATCGAAGCTGTCACGTCGTCGACGTTACGCCGCGCCACATCGAGCCGATGCTCCGGGTCGCTGATCGCCCGAGTCGCCGCCGAGTGCCCACGTGATTTAGTTGTTCGCATATGGTGCGCGAATGTCCAACGAACAGCTTTCTGCCAGCGCCCGACGCCTGGGATCAGTGCTCGAACCGGTTGCGGGACAGGTGTACTTCTCGCCGGAGTGCCATGCCAACTATGCGGCCCTCGGCTTCGACCCGAGTCCGGCCGACGCCGGTGGCGTAGCGCTGCCGGACGGCCCCGCCTACTTCACCAGCCGCGGCTCCGTGATGGGGCAGGTGTCTGGGCAACTCGTGGCGGCCGCCTTCGGCGTCTTCAACCCCGAGGTGGTGGTGCCCGCCGTCGCCTACGGGTGGACGCTCACCGATGCGTCCAAGATCTGCCAGGCCCGCACCGATGGGGCGGTCGGCCAACTCGATCGCATCCTCGGCCCCTCGCCCGACGGCATCGACCGCGTGGTCGAGCTCCTGCAGCAGGCCAACAAGCCGCTCCGCCCCGAAGGG
>JBDSMK010000248.1:0-7406 GCA_039915905.1 Ilumatobacteraceae bacterium | reverse complement strand
ACCTTCGGGGTGATGGTGCTGTTGCGCCTAGGGATGAACCAGCCCGGCGATCCCGCCAGAACGATGCTCGGCGGAACCGCCAGCGACGAGCAGATCCGTGCCGCAACTCTTCGATACCACCTCGACTCCAACCTGCTGGTCCAATGGTGGTACTGGTTCAAAGGCATGTGCACCCTCGACATGGGCGTTTCCGTGCAGCAGAACATCAACGTCAGCAGCTACATCGGTCCGCGGATCCCGGTGACGTTGTTGCTCGGCATCTACTCGATCTTCTGGTCGCTGGTCATCGCCTTCCCGCTCGCCGTGTTCCAGTCGTACCGGCGTGACTCGAAGCGAGACAAGCTCGGCAACCTCTTCTCCTTCTTCTTCGTCTCCGTTCCGGCCCTGGTGCTGGCGCCCGTGTTCATCTTCGTGTTCGTCAGCAAGCTCGGATGGTTCCCGAGGATCGGCGACAAGATCTACCCGTGGCAGGACCTCGGAACTCACTTCAAGAACTTCTTCCTTCCCACGCTCGTGCTCACCCTGCCTCTCGCGGCCATCTTCACTCGCCTGCTGCGCGCCGACATGGTGCTCACGTTGCAGAGCGACTTCATCACCTTGGCCACCGCCAAGGGTGTTTCGCCGCGTCATGTGCTGTGGGGCCACGCGTTGCGCAACTCGCTGTTCTCAGTGCTCACCAGCATCGGCCTGCAGCTCGGTGGCCTGATCGGTGGTGCGATCATCGTCGAGCAATACTTCAACATGAAGGGGATGGGGACCCTGTTGATCTCCTCGATTCTCTCCAAGGACTTGTTCGTGGTGCAATCACTCGTGGCCCTGCTGGTGGCCGTGGTGGTCGTCGCCAACCTGGCAGTCGATTTGTTGTACGCCGTCATTGATCCACGGATCCGCCAGATGCGGGCACTGGGCTAGGAGCACGAGATGACCACTGCACTCAGCGCACCCTCGATGACATCACCGGAAGGCGACGACATCAACCATGACTCGGAGCCCACGTTCCGGGTGAAGCGCAAGTTGCCACCACTCGGACTCCTGTTCGGCGTCACCTGGCTGGTGGTGCTCACGCTGGTCACGATACTGGCCACGTACTTCCCGGACCTTGTGCCGTTCATCCGTTCCTACGACGCCAAGGTCACCGTTGGCGGTAGGGCCAAGCAGTACGGCATGGGCCCCGGATGGACTGCCTGGTTCGGTACAGATGCCAGCTCCAAGGACGTCTTCGCACGTTGCATCTACGGGGCACGGATCACGTTGCTGATCGGCACTGGCGCAACAGCGATCGGAATCATCGTCGGCGGTGGCCTCGGCATCATCTCCGGCTACTTCCGCGGCTGGACCGACCGCATCGTGTCCATCGTCACCGACGGCCTGCTGGCACTGCCGGCGCTGCTGTTGGCGATGATCATGGTCACCCGACTCGACGCCCTGAAGGGCACGATCGGCTGGCTGTCATGGGCAGATCGCACATGGCAGATCACGATCACCCTCGGAATCCTGGCAATCGCCCCTCTGGCCCGCATAGTGCGCGCCCAGACGATAAGCCTGCGCGAGCGCGAGTTCGTACTGGCCTCGCGAAGTCTCGGCGCCGGCAAGTGGCGGATCATGTGGAAGGAGATCATGCCGAACCTGGTACCGGCGATGGTCACGGTGGCATTCACCGGTCTCGGCATCCTCGTCGCCGCCGAAGGCGCATTGGCCTTCTTGGGGCTCAGCGTGGAACGCCCACAGACATGGGGCAAGATGATCGATGCCGCCCGCGACCGCATCGGCGACGCGTGGTGGGCCACCGTGTTCCCGTGCCTGATGCTGTTCCTCACAGTCTTCGCGTTCAACCTCATCGGCGACGAAATGGCCCGCCGCTTCGACATCCGGGAGGCCGCAGTATGAGCAACCCCACTCAAGCCGCAGATCGTGCGCGGTCGGGCGACCGCTCCGAACCGCTGCTGAGGCTCACAGACGTGAGCACCCACTTTCGCACCCCGCGTGGCTTGGTGCGTGCCGTCGACGGGGTGAGCTTCGAGCTGAACCGAGGCTCCGCACTCGGCATCGTCGGCGAGAGCGGATCCGGCAAGACCATCCTGTCGCGCTCGATCATGGGCCTGCTGCCAACGCAGAACACCGTACGCCGCGGCGTGATCGAGTTCGAAGGCCGGGAGATCAGTTCGCTGTCACGCTCCAAGATGCGCAAGGTGTGGGGCAAAGAGATGGCGATGATCTTCCAGGACCCGATGACGTCGCTGAACCCGGTGATGAAGATTGGCAAGCAGATCGCCGAGCCGTTGATGATCCACCTCGGTATGAGCCACCACGCTGCAGCCGAGACCGCCGAGCGGTTGCTCCACGACGTGCGCATCCCCGAGCCGGCGCGTCGCTTGAAGCAGTATCCACACGAGATGTCCGGCGGCATGCGTCAGCGAGTGATGATCGCCATTGCGATGTCGTGTGGCCCGACACTGCTACTGGCAGACGAGCCGACCACCGCACTCGACGTCACCGTGCAGGCCCAGATCCTCGACCTTCTCGGCGAGCAGCGCCGGGAACGGAACATGTCGATGATCCTCGTCACCCACGACCTCGGCGTCGTCGCCGGGCACACCGACGACATCGCTGTGATGTACGGCGGCCGCCTGGTCGAGAAGGCGCCGACCCGCGAACTGTTCGCCAACATGAAGATGCCCTACACCGAGGCGCTGCTGGAGAGCATCCCGAAGATCGCCGACCGCAGCCACACCCGGCTGAGCGCGATCCCGGGTCGCCCCCCGGATCTCGTCAACCCGCCCACTGGTTGTCGCTTCGCCCCTCGTTGTGCGTACGTGCGCGACAAGTGCAACAAGGAGGAACCACCGTTGATCGCCGCACCGGAGAGCGCCGAGCACCTGTACCGTTGTTGGTACCCGGTCGGATCGCCAGAGTACTTAGAGACCCGTGTGCAGATCGAGGACAGGCGCACCACCGCAGCGGCCGAGCCAGTGGCGGCGCTCTGATGGCCGGTACCGGAAAGGCGCACCTGCGCAACAGCCCAGACGTGCTGCTCAGTGTGGAGGATCTGGTTGTCGAGTTCCCCGTCGGGCGTACCGGGCTGAGCGTGCACGCGGTCAGCGGGATCAGCTTCGACGTGCTTCGCGGAGAGACGCTCGGCCTGGTCGGCGAGAGCGGATGCGGCAAGAGCACCACCGGCCGGGCAATCATGCAGCTCCCCCGACCCACCAGTGGTTCGGTGCTGTTCGAAGACCGGCAGTTGACCCACATGAAGGGTAACGAGATGCGCGAGGCGCGCACTCGCATGCAGATGATCTTCCAGGATCCGATCTCGTCGCTGAACCCCCGACGCAAGGTGCGCGACATCGTGCTCGAACCGCTCACGATCTGGAAGCGCGGCTCCAAGGCGGAGCGCTCGGCGAAGGTGGACGAGTTGCTCGAAGAGGTCGGCATCGACCCCCAACGCGCCGCTGAGAGCCAGGCCCACCAGTTTTCCGGCGGGCAGTGTCAGCGCATCTCGATCGCCCGCGCCCTGGTGTTGGAGCCCACCCTGATCATCTGTGACGAGCCGGTCAGCGCCCTCGACGTAAGCGTGCAGGCGCAGGTGCTCAACCTGTTAGAGGATCTCAAGGCGAAGTATGGACTGACGCTGATCTTCATCGCCCACGACCTTGCGGTGGTGAAGAACATCAGCGACCGGGTAGCGGTGATGTACCTCGGCAAACTGTGCGAGGTGGCGCCATCGGACCTGATGTACGAACGCCCGGCCCACCACTACACCCAGGTGCTGCTGGCATCGATCCCTGCCCCAGATCCAGAGGCGGGCAATACGTCAACCCCGATCGAGGGAGAGATCCCATCCCCGGTGCTGCCCCCACCGGGTTGCCGGTTCAACACCCGCTGCCCGGCGGTCACCGACATCTGTCGGATGGTGGAGCCAGAGCTACGCGAGGTGGAGGAGGGGCACTACGTGGCCTGCCACCATCCATTGGTGGGTAGCGACTCGGGAGCCGAAGTGCCGACACCGGTCAGCGTCGGGGCCAAGCCGTGATCAGTCGCGGCTGATAGCTGGGCCTGATATCTGGGCCTGACAACTGGGCCTGATAGCGCGGACCAGCCGCAGTGAGCGCCGCATTTGTGCTCATACGTCCGTGGGACGAGTCTCCCCCGAGACTCAGGTGTTCGTGAACTTCGGCGGGCGCCGCTCCATGAACGCGGTCATCGCCTCACGATGATCAAGGGTTGCGCTGACCATGATCTGCTGGCGGTTCTCGAGATCGATTGCAGCCTGCATGCCGGGGATCTCGAGCGCCGACCACATACCTTCCTTGGTCAACGCCACACCGAACGGCGAATTGAGCATCACCTGCTCGGCCTTGGCCAGCGCAGTGGCGAGAATCACATCATCGTCTACGAGGTCGATCACCAGCCCGATTCGATACGCCTCCTCGGCGTCGAAGACCCGGCCGGTGAGCATCAGTTCCTGGGCTCGCGACGCCCCGACGAGGCGCGGAAGAAGCCAGCTCGTGCCGATGTCACAGGCCGAGAGTCCGATGCGGATGAACGCTGCGTTGAACCGCGCCGAGCGCGCTGCCAGGCGGATGTCGGAACCGAGCACAAGGGCGAACCCACCACCGGCTGCTGGACCATTGACAGCCGCGATCACCGGTTGGGGCAGGCTGCGCAGCTGCGGGATGAGGGAGGCGATGTGCTTCTGCACGGAGAACCCGGCCTGTGTGCGTCCGAGCGACTGCGTGTGCGGCGCCTCGCCGTAGCCTCCGAGGTCAAGGCCGGCGCAGAAACCCCGGCCGCTACCGGTGAGCACCACGACGCGCACTGCTGGATCAACTGCGATGTCGTCGAGATGGCGGTGCAGCGCTTCGACAAGCTCGGCGGTCATCGCATTGAGCTTCTCCGGACGGTTCATGGTCAGCAAGGCCACGCCGGCCAGCGGTGAGGTGCGTTCGACAACGGACATCGTTTCATCGTTGCCGATCGGGCCTCCGCTGTGCGGATCGGGCCACCGCTGCGAGGATCGGGCCACCGCTGTGCGGATCGGGCCACCGCTGTGCGGATTGCCACCGCTGCGCGGATCGCCGGCAGAAGTGGCGATCATTGCCCATCGACGCGCTGCGTCGCGGAGTACGGTCGGCCAGTGACCTTGGCGCTTGGCGAACCACCACTCGACCGGTCGCGCAGCGTCGCTCCACCCTCACTGCCAACCACACTCGTTGTGTACCGATTCGGGTCCAACGACCCAACCACCCGCCTTGCCGGCAGCCGATCCACTGGCGAGTTCTGGCGAGCCACCCACACCCCGTACGGAACGGCAACGCTGCATCTGCGCTGGCAAGACGGCGTGTTGGCAGCCGAGGCCTGGGGAGACGGACGCGAGTGGCTACTGCACACAGTGCCGGCGCTGAGCGGTCAACTCGATCAGCCGGTGAGCTTCGCGACAGGACACCCGGCTGTGCTGCGCGCCCAGCACAACCATCCCGGCCTGCGCCTTGGGGCCAGCAGCACCCTGTATCACGAACTCCTACCGGTGATTCTCGGCCAACGAATCACCGCCGGGGAGGCGATCTCCCAGTGGCACGCGCTGGTCCGCCGGCTCGGCGTTCCAGCACCTGGGCCGAACCCCGATCTGATGGTGCAGCCACACCCCGACGCTGTCACCGGTCACCCGGCCTGGTGGTATCACCAGTTCGGGGTGGAGGCCAAGCGTGCCGAGGCGCTGCGCACTGTGGCCAAACACGCCGCCCGGCTGTGGGAGTGGTCCACGATCTCACCAGCAGATTGCGCCGCCAAGCTGGCCCTTCTCCCTGGAATCGGCCGATGGACGATCGGCTCCGCACTTGGCCCGTCGCTCGGTGACCCAGACGCGTTGGCGATTGGTGACTTCCACCTCAAGAACGCGATCAGCCATGCTCTCACCGGGCGGCCGCGCGGTACCGACGAGCAGATGGTGGCACTGCTCGAGCCTTATGCCGGCCAGCGCGGCAGAGTCGTGCGACTGTTGCTGCTCGACGGCCACCAGGCACCGAAGTTCGGCCCTCGCCAGCGCATCTTGCCGATGCGACGCTGGTGACGGGTCGCGATTCGATTAGGTTCTCGCCGGCCACCACGCCTGCTTCAAGATGACGATCGACAATGAACCCCCCACTTCAGAACTGACTAGCGGCGACGGCGTGGCGCGCGGCGATGGCGCGCCAGACGCCGGCGCATGGCGGCGCATCCTGCAGCGCACCGGACTCGTCTACCTGTTCTCCCGGATCTGCGTTGCCCTCGGCGCTGCGATCGTCGCCGCCGAGCTCGGGGCGGACCTGCTCAAGCAGAAGGCCGACTTCCCGCTGGCGCCGTTCGCCGATCCGAACTACGCCGACAAGGTGATCCCGAAGAGCGCGTTCCGCCCGATCCTTGACGTTCTCACGTCGTGGGACGGCGCCTGGTACCTGCGCATCGTCAAGGACGGCTACCCGCGTCACGTTCAGCCCAACGTCACGTTCAACGTTCCAGATGCACGGGCCGCCTTCTTTCCCGCCTATCCGATGCTCGTGCGGGCTGTCGACCACGTGCTGCCCGGCCACGAGGTACTGGCCGCATTGTTCGTCAACTTCGTACTCGGCGCAATCGCCGTGTTGCTGGTCGGCTTGCTCGCCCGACGGTTGTTCGGGGACGCGATAGCCGAGAAGTCGATGATCTTGATGGCGTTGTTTCCCGGGGCTTTTGTGCTTTCGTTCGCCTACAGCGAGGCGCTGCTGTTGGTGGTGGCCGCTGGCTGCCTGTTGTGCCTGATGAAAAGGCAATGGGTCGCCGCCGGCGTTCTCGCAGCGATAGGCACCGCGACGCGCCCCAATGGCCTCGCACTGTGCGCGGCGTGCGCGGTCGCAGCGTTTATCGCCATCTACCGCCACCGACAATGGAGGTCGCTGATAGCCCCAATCCTGTCGCCGATCGGCTTCATCGCGTTCCAGGTGTGGGTCGGCATACATGCGGGCGAGACAGGAATCTGGTTCCGCGTGCAGCGCGAAGCGTGGAAAGAGGGCACCAGCTTCGGCTTCACCGCGTTGCATCGCTCCTACGCGGCGTTCGCCTCGCCGCTCAGTTCGCCAACCAACGTGATCACCGCAGTGTCGGTGGTCGCAACTGTGGTGCTGCTCTACTTCCTGTGGCGTTACCGGCTGCCCTGGGAGCAGATCGCATACATCGCCGGGGTGCTGGTTCTGATGCTGGCCCCGAGCACGGTGACAGCCAGACCGCGGTTCCTGTACACCGCGTTCCCGCTGCTGATACCTGCCGCGGTCTACTTCCACCGCAAGCGAAACGACCTGTGGCCCTACGTCGTCGCCGCATGCGCTGCCGGCCTTGTAGGACTCACCGGGCTGTACGGGGTGCTCGGGGCCATCCCGTGATCGATGTGCGGGCTG
>JBDSMK010000214.1:0-3148 GCA_039915905.1 Ilumatobacteraceae bacterium | reverse complement strand
TCGGGGGTCGCGGGTGATGCACCGTTTCACCATCTGCCCGGCAAAGCGGGTGGTGATCCGGTCGGCTAGCCGCCTGATCGTGTCGCCCTCCGCCATCGTGCAATTCTGGCGCTGTTGACGCAGAACGACCCGCAGAACACGCAAACCAGCCCTACTCCCGGGGGGCCACCAGACAAACGAGCACGTCACCGGGTCGCGGCGCCCGCGGGTTGTCAGCACAGATGATGTGAATCTGTTTGTTCGGGTCGACGATGAACATCGGGATTGCATCCGGGTGCACTTCAGCGTGCTCGGCCACCCCGAACTGTTCGGTGATCGGCGTTGACGCGGTGCGCCAGCCCGTTTCGATCAGCTCCGACAGCCGATCGTAGGTCGCGTCCTTGGCAAACAACCGCCGGCCGAACGCCCCCACAGGCGTGTTCGACTCGACGTCATGTTCGCGCCGCGCCGGAGCCAATTGGAAGACCCACTTACGCCCCAGCGACCTAGTCGCCCGCAGTGACGCCAACGCATTGAGCTCATCGCTTTTCGACATCGCCACGAAGCTGCCGGCTATCTCGATGCCGGCGGCATCCCAGGTCGCATCGGAGATCACCGACCCACGGTGCGCCTTCAGACCGGTCATCCGCGCCTGTTGCAAATCGTCGGAGTTCAAGTCGATCAACCGCGCCGGCACCGAGTTGGTGCCCAGTGCGCCGGCGAATGCCTGAGCCACAGCGTTGGCCCCGAACACGATCACAGTTCGCTCCTCGGCTTCGATCAGTCCCCACCGCACACCGAGCGGCTTGCTGAGCAGCCCGGACATCAACACCGTGCCGGCGATGACGGTGAACACGACAGACACGAAGACCTGCGAGTCGGCCACACCGATGTCAGCCAGCTTGAGGGCGAACACCGAGGCCACAGAGGCCGCGACGATCCCGCGCGGCGCGGTCATCGCCAGAAACATCCTTTCCTTGCGGGTCACCGTAGAACCAATAGTCGAACCGATCACACCGACCGGCCGCACCACAGCGATCAATGCCACGAGAAACACCAGGTTGCGCCACTCCAGACCTTGCAGCGTCTCCCGGGTGATCCGTGCCCCCAACAGCAGGAACAGCCCGGAAATGAACAGGATCCGCAATGTCTCGTTGAACTCCAACACGCGGTGCACCGGCACCCATTGTTGGGTTGCGAGGGCGATCCCCATCACCGTTACCGCGACCAAACCGGACTCCGGCCGAAGCTCGTTGGCGATGGCGAACGCGGCAAGCACTGCGGCCAGCGTGGTCACATTCAACAGGTGGTCGGGGACCAGGTACTTGGCCATCACAAGGACCAACAGCCCAGCCAGTACGAAGCCGATCAGCGCCCCGAGCACAAGAGTCAAGATGACGTTCACGGCGACCGTGACGACACCGCTACCAGTAGTCACGAACAGCGCCTCGAATACCAACACGGTGAGGATCGCACCGATCGGATCAATCAACGTCCCTTCGGACTCGAGGATTGCGCCCACCCGGCCGCGCAGCCC
This sequence comes from Ilumatobacteraceae bacterium, assembly GCA_039915905.1. GTDB lineage: Bacteria > Actinomycetota > Acidimicrobiia > Acidimicrobiales > Ilumatobacteraceae > JAODBQ01. The sequence continues at coordinate 1,632 of JBDSMK010000214.1, read as the reverse complement.
GATCGAGCTGACGATCGGGCCGATCACGGTCGGCCCCGTGACCACCAGGACCGCGGCCAACAGGACGGCCACCTTCCAATCGACCCCGAGAATCAGTCGCGCCGATACCGATACACCGATCAGGCTGACGATCACGCCAATTGTCAACAGCTTCCAAACCGTGGAACCGGCCTCGCGCAACCCACGCCAGCCCAGCCCCAATGAGCCCTCGAACAAGATCACCGCCACTGCCAGGGATACTCCCGGAAACAACATCGCGCCAAAAGTCTTGTCCGGATCCAATACGCCCGTCACCGGGCCGGCGAGTAGCCCCATCGCCAGCAGGAACACGATCGGGGGAACCCTCAACTTCCAGCCCAACCATTGCGCCAACACGCCCGCGACAAGCACGGCGGCGATCACCACAACGAGATTTTCAGTCAAATGTCACCCACCGCGATACCGCGCAACATTGCTGTGGCGGAAGGGGTGGGATTCGAACCCACGGAGACCCGTAAGACCTCAACGGTGTTCGAGACCGTCCCATTCGTCCACTCTGGCACCCTTCCGCCCGGCAGACTATCGGTAGCTCCGGCGGTCGCCCACCCTCGATGCTCAAGCCCCGGTGGCCACGATCCGATAGCTATGCCGTGCCAGACATCAACCTGTTCCCCTCCGAGCCCGCCGGCTCCCATGCCGGTTGGGAAGTGGTGGAGGCCGCGCGCCACTACCGGCTGACCTGCGAGCTCGAACTCGATACGACCCCGCCGGCTCGGATCTACATGCGCAACGGCGAGGTCTACTTCGCTGAACGCACCACCGATGGGGGGCTCGCCGTGCGGTTGCTGTCCGAGGGTCTGCTGCGCCGGGAGCAGATCCAGCGGGGCACGATCGTCGTTGGTGGCGTCGAGCATCTCGGTCAGCTGTTCGAGCGTGATCCGTCGGTTGACCGCGGCCCGGTGGAACTGTGCGTTGAGATGTTCACCGACGAAGTGCTTACCGCGATCGCCACTGACACCATCGACAGCTATCGCGTCCGGATGTATCGCCGCCATCCCAGCGGTGTCGACCGTTGGAACCCGGCGTTGCGTCGCAACTCCGACGTAAACCACGGATCCCCCTCTCACCAGCCTGCCGACGTGGACCGGTCACCCGAATCTGCGGTGGCGGCCGGCACCAGCTCCACCGCGCAGGCCGTCGCCACTCACGCGGTTGCGGCTCAAGCGGTTGCGGTTCAGGCCGTCGCCAAGCGGACCGCGGCCGCCGAGCATGTCGACGACGTCGATCCGGTTCTGATCGCCCAGGCGCTGGTCACTGCCTCGCATCCAGTGTTCGCTCCCACCCCGATCGCCAATCCGCAGCCCAGCGCGCCGCCCAGCGCGATCACCGGACCTCATCCGATCGCTCGAGCCCAGCCCGCACCCGTTCAAACCGGACCGGTACAAGCCACACCGGTTCCGTCCGCACCATCTCAAGCCGCACCATCTCAAGCCGCACCAGCTCAAGCCACGGCAGCCCAAGCAACGGCAGCCCAAATCACGGCAGCCCAGGCCGTACCCGGCAGAGCGGCCGGCTCGGCGATGGCTCATACGGAGCCGACGCTTCCGATACCCACTATGCCGGTGTACAGCGAGCCAGGACCGATCGTGCGCG
>JBDSMK010000394.1:0-3060 GCA_039915905.1 Ilumatobacteraceae bacterium | reverse complement strand
CCGACTGTCACGGCCCATAGGGACAACTGGTCCCAAGGGAGCAGGTAACCGGTGAACGACAGCAGCAGGGTGAGCATCAGCAACACGACGCCGATGACCCAGTTGAACTCGCGCGGCGGCGTGTAGGCGCCGTGGTAGAAGACGTGGGCCATGTGCAGGAACACGCTGAGGACCATCAGGTGTGCTCCCCATCGGTGCATGTTGCGCACAAGTAACCCGAACGTGACCGACGTCTGCAGGTTGGAGATGTCGTTCCACGCCGACACGTCGGTCGGCCGGTAGAAGAACATCAAGAAGATCCCGGTCACCGTCAGCAGGATGAACAAGAAGAAGCTGAGCCCGCCAAGACACAACGTGTAGCTGACCTTCACCGCGTGGCGCTTCACCTTCACCGGGTGTAGGTGGTACAACACCGAGTTCATGATCACGTAGCTGCGGTTGCGCGGACTGTCGGTGTAGCCCTTGCGGAATATCGACCCCGGCCGGAAGATGGCGCTCCAGGCTTGGCTGCCCTGCACGTTGCCGGTGGTCTTGGCCATCCGATCTTTCACGGTCGGGCGGGGCTTGTCGTCAATGTTCGTTGCCATCGTGTCCTCTACAACCGTGTCCTAGAGCCGCATGCCATAGCCGTAGCCATAATTGCTTGTGCGGGTGTGGGAGTCCCCAGTGTTACCAGGCGCGCCGACCTTGCCCAAGATGATGACGCCCGTGGGGCAGCGATCGACGCACAACGCGCACCTCGTGCAGATGTCGTCATCGATGATGAACAGCACGTGATCACTGGGATCGTCGCCGGGCTGTTCGGTGTTGGTCGCTTCGGCGATCGCTTCCGGCGCCACCATGTGGATGCACTTCCAGGGGCAGATGTCGACGCAGCCCTCGCACATGATGCACTCGGTCTGATCGATGTGGATGAACTGCTTCGGCTTGACCGCCTTGGAGAGGTAGTCGGCGTCCACCTCGACGAGCGAATAGTCGTCGGCATACGGCATCATCGGTGGGTTGGCGTCGGTACGGGCCATCGATCAGACCTTCTTCACAAGCGGTCGGCCGTAGGTGCTGGTCTCCACTGCGGTACCCGGCTTGGTCTCGCCACGCTTCTGCCACACTCCCCACAGGTAGATGATCAGACCGAAGAACCACACGTGGATGAGCACCACGACGATGTCACGGATCGCCTGGTAGGGAATGGTGATCGGGTTCCAGGCGCCACCAAGTGCAGTGGGCTTGAGCAGGTTGAACGGGCCGTAGACGATTCGGGTCGCGCCCCAGGCGAGCTCCTTGTCGCAGTGCGCGATCCACCTGTCGGGGACTATGCCGAAGGCCAGGAACATCAACCCGAACGCGTAAACCGCACCGAGCATGCACTCACCCCACGTTGCCCGCCTGTCCTTCGGGCGCCGCTTGGCGAACGGCACAATCGCCAGCGCGCCGAACGTGGCAAGGAAGAAGGAGAACAGGAAGGCCTGGTTCATCCCCGGCCACTTGAGGATGTTGATTGCAATCAGCAAGTCGCTGCCCTTCCTTTACACCAGCCGCAGATGGACCTGTTGCACGAACTGTAGTCACGCCTCACCGCGTTCTCACCAGTCTTGCGGGCGAGAGGTTGGTACTGCGACGCAACGAGCGATCTGGTTTACCACGCGACTGTGCCCACCCCCACCTTGTTGTGAACTCGTGACCGCATCGGCACTGAGCCATGAGCCGCTGTCGCTCGATGATTTCCTCATTCGCGGGCGCGGCCGTCTATCGTTCGACGGCGTGACCGAGATTCCCGAGCATCTGCTCAAGCGCAGCAAGGAACGGCGCTCCGCGCTTGGCGGCGAACCGGCGCCCGCTGCGGCTGCCACTCCTGGTGCAGCAGTCGCCCCCACGACTGCTGCCAAGCCCGCCGCTGCCGCCGCCCCCGCTCGCGCGGCGGCCCCAGTCGGCCCGCCGCCGCCCAAGCCCGACCCGCCGTACGTCGCGGCATACAAGAGCCGCAGGAAGATTCCTGTGTGGGCGATGATGACGCTGAGCATCCTGCCTGTGTGGGGCTTCATGTACGTCCGCGCGATGACTCCGGAGAACGTGGTGGTGCGCGGCCCGCTCGGCGACGGCGCACCGATCTTTGCCGGCAGCTGCAGCAGTTGCCACGCCGCCGACGGCTCGGGCGGAGCGGGCCGCGAGCTCAACCAGGGTCAGGTGTTGAAGACGTTCCCGCACATCGAGGATCAGCTCAACTTGGTGTACACCGGATCGCAGGCCTACAGCCTGGCCAGCATCGGCCCCTACGGCGACCCGGCGCGCGGCCACCTCGGCTACAACGGTGCGTTCATGCCCGAGCAGGGTGGCACGCTTACAGAGGCCCAGATCCTCGCTGTGGTGTGCGACGAGCGTTATAACATCGGTGGCGCCGACCCGACCAGTTCGACCTACTCGGCAGAGTTCGACAAGTGGTGCAGCCCGGATTCGGAGATCTACAACGGTCTCAAGGACGGCTCGATCACTTTCGACAACATCACCACCACCGCTGCTGGCAAGGGTGTGCTCCCGGTGGGTACCAAGCCACGTGCCGGCAAGGCAGCCGGCGGCTGACCGAAACTATCCAGTGCCGGTTCGGCGTGTGACCGGCCACACTGGTCCGCTGTGACCAATCCTGCTCCCATCACCACGGAGGTGCTCGTCATCGGCGGCGGACCTGCCGGTGCCGCGGCTGGGTACTGGCTGGCCAAACACGGCCACGACGTGACCATCGTGGAACGCAAGACGTTCCCCCGGGAGAAGACATGCGGCGACGGGCTCACCCCGCGCGCTGTCCACCAACTCGACGAGATGGGCCTCACCGAGCAGCTCCAGCAGTTCCACCGCTACAACGGCCTGCGGGCCACCGGAATGGGCCGAGAACTGGAACTGGAATGGCCGTCGCACCCCGTGTACCCGCAGCACGGCTACGTCGTGCGACGCCGCGAGCTGGACCAGATCGTGGCGGCCAATGCCGAGGCGGCCGGGGCCACTCTGCTGCAGGGTCACGATGCGCTGCAACCGTTGTTCGACAGGGGTTTCGTGCGTGGAGCAGTG
>JBDSMK010000178.1:0-4841 GCA_039915905.1 Ilumatobacteraceae bacterium | reverse complement strand
CGCTGCATTGCTGACCGTCGCCGACAAACACGGGCTACCGCTTATCGAGGACGCGGCGTGCGCCGTCGGCAGTGAGATCCGGTGGAACGGTTCGTGGCAGCGTATCGGTCGCCCGCATGGGGTCATTGCTTGCTTCTCGTTCCACCCGCGCAAGGTGATGACGACCGGAGACGGCGGCATGCTGACCACCTCCTCGGCGGATTACGACGCCCAGTTACGGCTGCTGCGCCAGCACGGCATGAGTGTCAGCGACAGGGTGCGCCACGGCGCTCACGAGGTGATCTTCGAGGAACACACCGAGATCGGCTTCAACTACCGGATGACCGACATCCAGGCAGCAGTCGGCCGCGAGCAGCTCCGCCGGCTGCCGGAGATCATTACCGCCCGTCGACGCATCGCGGCCGCCTATTCCAGCCGGCTGTCCGAGGTGTCCGGGGTGCGCGGCCCTATCGAACCCGACGGCATGCGCAGCAACTGGCAGAGCTATACGGTCGAACTACAGACAGGCTGCGATCAGCGCAACGTCATGCAGCAGTTGCTGCTGCGAGGGGTGGCCTCTCGGCGGGGGGTCATGTGCGCTCACCGCGAGATCCCTTATCGCACAATGCAGCGGCACTCGTTGGCGGAGTCGGAGCGGGCCCAGGACCGTTTCATCATCTTGCCGCTGTACCCTCAGATGACCGATGACGACGTGGACTACGTGGTTTCCACACTCGTTGCCGCGATAAGCGACTGAGGGCATCTGCGCCTGTTGACAGGCGGACTAGTGTCGCAGTCAAATACTCGCTTTCGGGAGGCTCCGATGGATCTGTCCATACGCTCCAACTCGACCGGCGAGGCGGAGCAGAACCGAGCAGAGTTGTTCCAGTTGTGGGGTGAGGTCCTCACTGGCCGTGGCGACGTTTCTCCCACGGATGCCGTGATCGCCGAACTGGCTGCCTACTTCGGAATCTCGGAGGAGGAAGCTCGCGGTAGGTGTTCCAATTCCAACGCTCTGAGTCGCGACGGTTGGAACAGTGGTGACCGCTCAACAGCAGCAGGAATAATCGACTTCTGGAACCTCAACGGCCCGGTGTTCGGCATCACCATGTCGCACGTGCGCCAGCTCACCGAGGACCATCCCCCCTCGAGCATCGAGTTGGCCCTGGGCCTTCGGCATCTCCCGGTCGGCGCGATGCTCGACTTCGGCGCTGGGCCAGGTACCAACGCGATGTTCTTCGCCCGGCTCGGGTGGAAGGTCACGCTGGCGGAAGTCTCTACGCCGATGTTGCAGTTCGCCGCATGGCGCGCCGCCCGACGCGGTATCACGATGGCCTACATCGATAGCCGTACCACAGAACTTCCGGCGCATTCCTTCGATGTGATCACCGCGTTGGAGGTGATGCACATAGTGCCGAATGTGGAGCAGATACTCAGACAGTTACATGTCGCGCTGCGACCGGGTGGCTTGCTGATCTTCAACGTCTATGCGCCACCGCGAGGTCCGGAGACGTACAGCTACCTGTACGAGGCATGCTGGCCTGTGCTGCGCCAGGTTCGCCGCAACGGGTATCGCCGCCACCAGCGCATCGCTCACATGTACGTCTACGAGCGCGTCCACCGCGGTGCCATGGCCACCGCCGTAGTCGATCGTTTGGACGCAGTGCGGTACAATCCCTATGTAACGATGGTCGGCGACCAAGTGCGGCGGGTGCGCCACCACGCTCGGGCTCTGAAACAAAAGCCGCGGAACGCTTGACTAACCGCGGCGGCTCTCTCGGCGCCGGCGCAGTGCATCCTTGCGCGACTGGCCGCGGTCACGACTGTCGTGCAGTTCCTCGATGTCCGCATCGCTGTCGGTTCCGTCGCCGAGGTGCGCGGCCAGGGCACGCACCGTCGGGTAGTGGAACATCTCCACCAACGAGACCCGTCGTCCGATGGTCTCGCCGAGCCGGCCGCTGGCGCGCACCATCATCAGTGAGTTGGCTCCGAGGTCGAACAGATTGGTCTCCACGCTGACATGGTCGAGCATCAGCAGGTCTTGCCAAAGCTCTGCAATCAAACGTTCCAAATCACCCTCCGGGGCGACTTCGGTATTGATCGCCTCGACTCGGCCGCGTGAGGGAGCCGGCAGCGCATTGCGGTCGATCTTGCCGTTCGGCGTTCTCGGCAGCGTGTCGAGCACGACAAATGCCGTAGGGACCATGTGCTCGGCGAGCGTCGTGCGCAAGTGGGTGCGCAACTCGGCGGCGAGGCTTGCCGAGGTGTGCTGTGTCGGTCGGTTGGTGTACGTCGACCACGGCGAGGGGTGATCGATGAACTCGGTCGGTGGCCATGTGCCAGGGCGCGAGCGAAGCACCAGATCGACGCGATCCGGCCCGGCGGCAGACCACAGCAGGTCGGCCGAACTACGCGGGTCCAGCACCACAAGGTCGCCGGGTCGCAAACCCGGGCTCACCGCGGCGAGCGATTCACGCAGCTCGGCGACGGTGCCGGCGGGTCGCTCCGGGTCGGCTAGCAGCCGGACCAACTCGGCCTCGCGCACCAGACGATCGTTGCGGATTCCGGTGATCTGCAAAACGGCTGGTTGGCCGGCGAGTCCGCGGTCGATCACGGTGGACAGGGCCTCCAACGAGTGAGCCTCGCCTGCCGGTAGGCACACTGCGGCCGCTTCGTCGCGCGGCCTCTCGCCGTCGGCGCGGTGCAGTATCACGTCGTAGCGGAAGCGGGTCAGCTCGTTGTCGGCCCCTCCCTCCTTGAGGCGCACCTCCACCGCGTCGAGTTCGGCCAGCACCGTCCGCAGTCCAAAGAACAGTGCCGGGTCGACGACTAGCTCACGTTCGCCCTCCAGGCGTTGCGCGATACGGACGCGCAGGTCGACCGTGGTCATCCCGGCGGGGGCCTTGGCGAGCTCCACCGATGCAGCGAACAGGGGCAGGTGTTGAAGGCTGCGCAGATCGCCGAGAAACAGCGATCCGCCAGGTTGCAGCGCATCGAAGGCTGTGACGATCACGTTCACCAGGTATTCGGCGTCGGGGAAGTACTGAGCGACAGAGTTGATCACCACCGTGTCGAAACGTTCCGAGGTCAGCGAGGCGAGATCGTGGGCCATACCCTCGATAAGCGCGACCTGAGCCATCGGGTATGCCTCGAGTCGGGCCGCGAGTTGAGCGATGGCCGCATCGGCAGGGTCGATCCCGACGTAGCGAGAACAATGCGGCGCGATCCGCCACAGCAGCAGGCCGGTGCCGCAGCCGATCTCCAGCACCCGATGCGGTGACAGGCCGAGCACTCGGGCGACGGTCTGGTCCACCCATTCGCGCATCTCTGCGGCCGGTATTTCGTCGCCAGTAACGCTGTCGACCCATCCGGAGATGTCGAACGTGGCATCGTGCCCGTACCCGTTGACCGTCCGGTCGTCGGTGACGGCGACACCCGCCGTGCGGTACGTCTCGTTCCACAGTGCGCTCCACGTTGCGGTGGCGGCGGCATCGTCATCGCTGTGGCGCCGCGGTACCACGTAGGCCACCAGACGCGGCTCGCCGGGCGTGTCGGTGCGGGCTACGACGACGTTCTCGAAGGTGTCGGGATGTCTGCCGATGGCTGCCTCGATCTCACCGAGCTCGATGCGAAAGCCGCGGATCTTGACCTGGTGGTCGAGACGACCGAGAAACTCGATGCGGCCATCGCTGCGGTGTCGGGCGAGGTCGCCGGTGCGGTACACGCGACGGCCCGCGTCGAGTTCCACGAAACGCTCCGCGGTCAGCGCCGGCCGGTCGAGGTAGCCGCGCACCACACCGGCACCGCCGATCAACAGTTCGCCGGCGACGCCGATCGGGTTGGGTTGGATGTTGTGGTCGACGATGTGGATCTCGGTGTTGGCGATCGGTCGCCCGATGGTGATCTCCTCACCCGGCTCGAGTTGGGCGACTGTCGACCAGATGGTCGTCTCGGTGGGCCCGTACATGTTGAGCAGGCGGCCGCGCAGCGCCGGCCTGATCCGGGCAACCAGCGCCGCCGGCAGCGCCTCGCCGCCGAGCAGCAGCCAGTCGAGTTTGGCCAGCGCGGCGAGGCCATCGTCTTGGGCAGCGACGATTGCGGCGAACGACGGGGTGCATTGCAGATGAGTGACCGAGTGGCGAATCACCTGTGCGACGAGATCGAAGTCGCCGGGTTTCTGGTGCGTGTGTTGTTGCGGTGGCGCGTTGCTCGACTCGCGCAGCACCTCGAGGTTGGCCAATGCCGCAAGCACTGTCCGCGACTCAACGCCGAAGTCGATCAAACAGGCGATTTCGTCGATGCCCAGATTGCGTAACCGATCCACCTTGGCGATGCACTCCTGCGGGTCGCCGAACAGGCCAGCGGAGTCGAAGTAGCGATCGAAAGCGTGATCCATGATTGCCGACATCTCGTCGTCGTCGAGTTCGTCGAGGCCCCCGACAGCGACGCCGGACTGGTTGTCGACGTTGTTTCCATTGGTGCCAGGCTTGGCAAAGCTGGTCTGCTCCCAACGCACCTTGTTGATCAGGTCGGTGGACGATCGCAGGTACGCCAGGAACGGTTCGCGCACCGTGGAGCGCACATCGTCACCGGGCGCTCCGACGTACGTGTGCAGCATCAGCGTGACGTGTCCGTCGCCGACGTGCCCGGCGCCGCGACGCGCTGCTCGGTAGCGGCCGATGTTGGCTACCAGCTCATCCTCGCTCATCACCAGCAAGTTGGTGAGAATTCCGGCCCCGATCTCTCCTGCCATGGTGAACGTATCTGGACTGCCGCCAGCGGTGATCCAAATCGGCGGTGATTGCTGAAACGGAGGCGGGAACATCCGCACCCCAATCGACCGCCCGTCGCCACTCGTCGCC
>JBDSMK010000125.1:0-7103 GCA_039915905.1 Ilumatobacteraceae bacterium | reverse complement strand
GGAAGTTGCTCGGACAGCCACTCGATAGCGATCGGCTCGAGCACGAGACGCTCGGTAAGCCGACGGCGCTGGCGGTGTTTGCCTCTGACTGCATCTCGTCGTGTGCCTACGCGTCCGAGGAGATCTTGCACGTCCTGGTACCCGTCGTCGGCATCGCCGCATTCTCGCTCGTCACGCCGATCACGCTGTTGCTCCTCGTGGTCCTCGGGTTCTTGATTTTGTCGTATCGGCAGACCATCAAGGCCTACCCGTCGGCCGGCGGCGCGTACATCGTGACCCGCGATAACTTCGGTCTTTTGCCGGCCCAGGTGGCGGGTGTGGCGCTGCTGACCGACTACATCCTGACCGTCGCCGTGAGCACGGCGGCCGGGAGTGCCGCATTGGCCTCGGCCTTTCCCGAGGTGGCGTCCAGTTCGATGTGGATTGCGATCGGATTCGTGATCCTCATTGCGTACGGCAACCTTCGCGGAACCAAGGAGTCCGGCCGGCTGTTCGCCACGCCGACGTACTTCTTCGTGCTTGTGATGGGTGCGCTGCTGATCACTGGGATGGTGCGCTACTTCGCTGGGTCGTTGCCGGTGCAGGCCGGCGGTCTCAACGGGATGATGGTGCAGACGCACTCGAAGTCGAACGCGATCTTCATGGGTGCCGGCCTACTGATCGTCATGAAGGCGTTCGCCTCCGGCGGTGCTGCGGTGACCGGCGTAGAGGCGATCAGCAACGGCGTGCCGGCGTTCCGCCCGCCGGCATGGAAGAACGCTCGCGACACGCTCGCCTACATGGGCGCGCTGCTCGGTGTGATGTTCCTCGGTCTGTCGTTCCTGGCTGCGCAGGTCCACGCCACGCCATATGGAGGCGGCACCCCAACGGTCATCTCGCAGGTCGGCAAGCTGGTGTTCGGCCAGACCGCAGTGGGCCACATCATGTTTTTCGCCCTGCAAGCCGGCACCATGTTGATCCTGGTTCTGGCGGCCAACACCAGCTTTGCCGACTTCCCTCGGCTCGCTTCGTTCCATGCCGGCGACAACTTCATGCCCCGCCAGTTCATGGTGCGGGGCCATCGTCTGGTGTTCTCGAACGGCATCGTGTTCCTCTCCGTCGCGGCGATCGTCACGCTGCTCGGCACCGGCGGTGAGGTGAGCCGGTTGATCCCGCTTTACGCCATTGGGGTCTTCACAAGCTTCACGCTGTCGCAGGCCGGCATGACCAAGCACCACTTCCGCCTGAAGGAGCCGGGGTGGAAGCTCGGCGCGTGGATAAACGGCATCGGTGCCGTGCTGTCGTTCTTGGTCCTGATCATCGTCGCGAGCATGAAGTTCATGGAGGGTGCCTGGGTGATCATGCTGCTGGTTCCCATCATGGTGGTCGGCCTCGTGCGACTCAACCGGGCGTACGAGACCGAGAGCCAAGAACTGCTCGAAGATGCGCAACAGTTGGCGCAGGCTCGGACTTTGCGCATGCACTCGGTAGTGGTGTTGGTCGACAACCTCGATGCGGCCTCAGCACGTGCGCTCCAGTACGCAAGGACTCTGCATTCGCAGGACCTCCGTGCCGTGCATTTCGACCTCGATTCGTGGAAGACGAACTTGCTCGTCGAGTCGTGGCGCGACCTTGGCTTCTCCAGCTTCCCTCTCGACATCGTGGAGTGCCGTGATCGCCGGGTCCCGCGTGCCGTACTTGAGCTGATGGCGCAGATCACCGGTGACGGCGACACCGAGCTCACGGTCCTCATCCCTCGCCGCGAGTACAACAAGGTCTGGCACCGGTTGTTGCACGACCACTCGTCGAACGCCATCGCGGCTGCGTTGAGCAACGCGCCGCACTGCAACGTGACGATCGTGCCGTACCACTTAGGCGACCGCCAGAAGCGCTCTGAGACCCGGGTGTCGTCCGCCTCGGGTATCGACGTGAAGCCAATGTTCGCGGCCGCGAAGACCGGTCCGGCGGCCTCAGCTGTCTCTGTCAAATTTCTTCCTACGAATCGCACGCGCATCGCTCAACTCGTGCCCCGTGAGCGGTCCACCGTGGCCGGTCGGGTCAGGGCGATCCGAGTGCAGCCGTGGGGTGGCAACCCGGCGCTCGAGTGCTCGCTCGCCGACGAAACCGGCAGCATCACGGTCGTGTTCTTCGGTCGTCGCGAGGTGGCCGGAGTGCGCCTGGGCACGATCATGCAGGTAACCGGCGTGGCTGGCGAGCACTACGGCATGAGAGCGATACTGAACCCGGAGTACACCCTGCTTTCGAGCCCCGCTGCTCCCTCGAGCCCCGAGCACCACTGACGCCGAACCTGGCGGTCAGATCGCTCCGGTAGCTGAGCCTCGTCCGCGGGCCGGATGCGAGCCACGGCGTTGTCGGCTCAATGGACCGAACCGCGCTGTCGGGCGGCCGGGAGTAGGGTTCGGGAGTAGGGTGTGGGTATGAGTTGGCGACGGGTTGCCGGCTTGGTCGTTTTGCTGAGCGTGGCCGCTGCCTGTGGCTCTGACCTGAAGGTTGCGACCACCACCGAGTCGCACGCGGGTTCCACCACCGAAGCCGCGGCCACGACAACGGCGCCGCCTGCCACTGCGCCGTCCACCACTGCGCCGCCCACCACCGTCACGCCGTCCAGCACAACCTCGCCCGACACCACTTACGCGCCGATGACTACCGCCGCGGCGGCCAGGCTGACCGCCAAGCCACTGGGCATCGATGCAGAGTGCACGGAGGCGAGCTGCATCAGCGCGAGGTACACCCTCGGTGGCGAGCTCGTGACGTTCGACTCAGCGACGTCGACGCTGACCTTCACCGAGTCGGGTCACTCGCTGGTGACGACGAGTTCGCTGGGTGAGTTCGCCACACTCGTGCTGATGGGGCCCGACGACGTCGCCTACCTCTCCGGCGTGCCGCCGGAGGCCACCGACCCGGTTGCCGAACTGATCGCCGTCTCCACCACCGGCGCCACCGCCGGAAAGGAGGTCGCTCGTGTGAGCGGGCTCGACGGCTCGGGCGACTCGGTGCTCATCTCAACTCGCGCTGGTGTGATGCAGTTGGGTTGCTGTGGCTTCGAGGACCGTCTGCCGGTTGCCGACGCACCGCTGGCGATGGCATGGGTGACGCCGCTCGGTGAGCCGTCCGGCGTGATCGTGCCCGAGGTGCATCTCGAGCACCCGGGCGGCGCCATCACCATCGTCGTGCGGACTGCGGTGGACGGCAGTGAAGTGCGATGGACTGTGCCGGCGGTGTTGGCCGGCCGCGACATGCCGCCGGTGGCCGCCACCGACGATGGTGGCGCGCTCGTCTGGATGTACGACGGCTTCGTCACCCCTGAGGTGCCGGCGGTGCTGTACGACCTGCGCCCCGACGGGACCGTCGACACCTTTGAGATGGGCGACATGGGCAACCTCGGCAACCTCGAGTACGTCGCCTCGATGCACTCGTCACGGGTGCTGGTCGCGATGGACTCCCGGAGGTCGTACGTTCGGGTGGCGCTGCCGTAGCGCTCGGAGCGCTCAACCCCCGCCGATGAACGGTGGCAGCGGCTCGAAAGAGATGTGCGTGTCGGTGAACGGCAACTCGGTCACTTGGCCCCCGGATCCACGGAACGTACGGCCCGAGTCGCGCACCTCGAGCTCGCCGATCGAGGCGACGAAGGTCGCCTGGCGCACGCCACCGGGCAGGGCGGGCCACACCTCGAGAGTGCCCCACAGCTTGTCGCTGGCGGTCACTTTCGGGAGCGTGAAACTGGCAGCGTCGGTGGGGTCGGTCAGCGAAATGATCGCGACGACGACGGCGTCGGAACAGCGTTGGAGCGCCGCTACCGCGTCGTTGCCGACGAACAGACCGCCGTGCTGCCCGTAGTCCATGGTGGTGCAACCGTCCGCGCTCCGCGGGATGGCGACGGCCTTGGCGGTTGTCAGGTCGAAGACCTCGAACGTCCGGCCAGCAGCGCCGCGCTGGAAGCTCGAAAGGGCGGCCCAGTGTCCGTCGTCGCTGAACCGGATCTCGGGCACCTCGGCGATCGCCGTGCTCGTCGTCGTCAACAGGCGACCGGGCACCGACGGGTCATCTGCATCGAACACCTGGATCTTCACCTCGTACTTCGGCATGTCGGCCGGCACACCCACGCCGATCACCATCGCACCCTCGACCGGGCAGACGGTAGAGGCAACGATGACCCAACGGCCGTCCGGGCTGACCGCAAGGTTCATCGCCCGCGCGGGCATCGCCAGATCGCCGGCCGGAGCTTTCCCGAGCACGATCTTCCCCTGGCCGCACAGATCGATGAAGTCACCGGCACCGAGGTCCTCGAAGCCCTGTTTGTGATAGGTGATGCCACGCAACGCACTGTCGGTGCGAGTCAGCCGATCGAGCCAGTTCTCGGGATACACGACGCCGTGGCGGTCCTCGGTGCGAACGACCGCACCGGTGGCCAGGTCGACGACCCTTTCACTGGGGTCGCCAGAGAGTGGGTTCCCCACGTATATGAACTTGGGTTCGGCGCCCGAGGCGATGGACGTCGTGCTCTCCGGTGCGACCGAGTCTGGCGGGGCGGTGACCGCGTCGCTGGCCGGCACGGTGCTCGGCAACGACTGCAAGGTGGCGGGTGTGCTGGTTGCCTCGGTCGAGGGTGTCGAGGGTGTCGAGGGTGTCGAGGGTGTCGAGGGTGTCGATGTCGATTCGCTGGCACCGCACGCCGACAACATGCTGGCCGCCGCCAACGCCGACAAAGCGGCGAGGTGGCGGAACCGGCCGAAGGTGTTCGTTACGAGCATGGCACCAGTATCGCCGTCGAACGCGACCCGTTGATGACGTACGGCGGCCGCTCACTCGCAGCGGTTGACGAGCTCGCCTACGCCTTCGATCACGGTGCGTACTGTTTGGCCGCGACACAACCACACCGGTGGTGTGCGTCCGGCACCGACGCCGTCGGGTGTGCCGGTGGCGATCAGGTCGCCGGGCTCGAGGGTGAAGATCTGCGACAGGTAGGCGATCGTGGTGGCAACATCGAAGATCATTTCGGCGGTGTTGTCGTGCTGCATCACCACGCCGTCCACCTCACATCGCACGGCGAGTCCCTTGGCCCCCATCGGGAGCTCGTCGGGTGTCACCAGGCTCGGCCCCACAGGTGTCGTTGCCTCGAACGTCTTGCCTTGCAGGAACTGGGTGGTGCGCATCTGCCAGTCGCGAGCAGAGATGTCGTTGACCACGGTGTAACCGGCCACGTGATCGAGTGCGACGTCTACCGAAACATTGCGAGCCGGCTTGCCGATGACAACGCCGAGTTCCACTTCCCAGTCCATTTTGTTGACCACCGACGGTATCCGGATCGGGTCACGGGCGCCGATGAGCGCCGACGTGTACTTGGCGAAGAGCGTCGGGTATGCCGGTGGTTCACGACCCATTTCGCGGATGTGACCCATGTAGTTGAGCCCGAGGCAGATGATCTTCGGCGGGCGTGGCGTGACCGGTGCGAGGCTCGCCTCGTCGAGATCGATCGAATCTCCTGTGGCGGCGGCTATTTGCAGCCAATCGTTGTGCGCCAGCAGCTCGTTGACGTCGATGTGGTCCAGCAGCACGATCCGGTCATCTTCCACCCGCCCCGCACGCGTCGCGCCGTTGTGTCGAACGGTCACCAGTCGCATCGGTTCTCCTCTGTCCTCTTGTCGGTTGTCTTCTTGTCGGTTGTGTTCTTGTCGGTAGCCCCAGTCTCCACGATCGACGGGTTCGTCGTATGGTGCGCCGTGACGCAGGCGTCTGGCCGGCGCCAATTCTGCACCGGATGGAGAGACCATGACCACTGCCTCGAACGTGGATGTACCAAAGCAGATGCGCCAACTGCGTTCGCTCGTCAGCGACGCGGGAGAGTTGCAGTTGTCGATCGCGACGGTCGATACGCCGACCCCGGCGGCACACGAGGTGCTGGTGCGGATCGACGCGGCGCCGATCAATCCTTCCGACTTGGGCCTGCTGCTGGCAATGGCCGACATCTCCAAAGCGACGTCGTCGGGCGATGCGAAGGCGCCGGTGGTGACTGCCCCCGTCTCGCGTGCGGCTCTTGCGGGGATGCGCGCCCGGATCGGTGAATCGATGCCTGTCGGTAACGAGGGGGCAGGTTTGGTGGTAGCTGCCGGCGACTCGGCCGAGGCCCAGGCGCTGGTTGGCAAGCTCGTGGCGCTCATCGGCGGCGCAACCTACGGCGAGTACCGAGCGGTGCCGGCAGCAATGTGCCTGGTTCTGCCGGAAGGCGCCACCGCCGAGCAAGGCGCATCATGCTTCGTCAACCCGCTGACCGCGCTTGGGATGGTGGAGACGATGCGTCTGGAGCACCACACCGCATTGGTGCACACCGCAGCCGCCTCCAATCTCGGCCAGATGCTGAATCGCATCTGTGTCAACGACGGCGTGCAGTTGGTCAACATCGTGCGGCGTCCCGAGCAGGCGGCGATGCTACGCGAGCAGGGCGCGTTGCAGGTCTGCGACTCGAGTGCGTCGACGTTCCGCGACGATCTCACCGCGGCGTTGATCGCCACCGGTGCAACGCTGGCCTTCGATGCGATCGGCGGTGGATCGTTGGCCGGTGAGATCCTCGGTTGCATGGAGGCTGCCGCGAACGCCACCGCGGCGGAGTACAGCCGTTACGGAAGCACGGTGCACAAGCAGGTCTACATCTACGGCGGTCTCGACCGCAGCCCGACCGTGCTCAACCGCAACTTCGGGATGGCCTGGGGCATCGGCGGGTGGCTGCTCACGCCGTTCCTCGGTCGCATCGGAGTGGAAGGCATGATGCGGCTACGTCAGCGCGTGTCCGACGAACTGCGCACCACGTTCGCCAGCCACTACACCGACCGGGTCTCGCTGTCAGAAGCCTTGCGTCTCGATGTGATCGCCAACTATGCCCGTCAAGCGACCGGCGAGAAGTTCTTGATCACCCCAAGCGCGTGAGTGAACGGGTGGGCGGTGGGCGGGACCCTGTGGGTGTCTGACACCGCCGGCGTGATGGGTATTGACATCTCATGACCACACCATCGAACGAATCCAACTCCAAGCCGGTCGATGTCGACGCCGACAGCCCGCCCACGCCTGAGCAAGCGGCCGCCGCGGATCGAGCGAAGAAAGATGTCGAT
>JBDSMK010000081.1:0-5280 GCA_039915905.1 Ilumatobacteraceae bacterium | reverse complement strand
CTTGGTGGGGTCGATCTCGCCACCGGAGCTGCCCCAGAAGTTCGGGCCCGGCAGGCTGGTGACCACGCTGAGCACTCCCGGCTTGACCGGTTTGCAGTCCACCGTGCTAGCCGCGGGGGTGGTGGTGGCCGCGGACTTGCTGCTACTACCGCACGCGGATATCAGTAACCCGGCGGCAGCCAAACCAAGTATCAACTTCTTCGATTTCATGTCTCTCCCAAGAGTGTTCACGCACCGACGACCGACGCCGCCGGCCGCGGAACCCTAGCCCAGGCCGATTACGTAACGGGCCGCCGTTGCAGCCGAAACGTCAGGGATCGGCCGGACATTCGCTGTTCAGCCGGTCTTGCGCCCACTGGTAACCCCACAAACAACCCGGCGGTGCAAGCACAACTCCACCTCGGTGGCCAGCTTCGTCGGATCCCACGCATTGATGAAGTCGGCATGGCCCGTAAGCAGACCGCCGGAGGCCAGCGAGAGCCCTTCCACCGATCCGCTAACCGGGTACTCCACAGTGAACTGCAACTGGGGGATCGCCACCATGAAGCCCGCCGGACACTGGCCGTCGGTGCTGTATGCGACGTGGCTGGTGTGGTCCGGCGAGTCCAGATCGCGGCCGTTCCAGCAGTCCGGGAACGTCACCAGCAGACGCAGGTCGCGACCTTGTGGGCACGTCGGCGGCAGCTCGGCGCGTTCGCTCGAAGTGCCGCAACTCCAGGCCACGATCGCTACCGACTGCGCCACATTTGCAGCTGCACTCCCGGCGATCATCTTCATACCGGTCGGGTAGGGCTGCACGGTCGTCGCATCGACTCCCAGCCCTGGGCGGTAGTAGGCGGTGCTCTTCACTGGTACCAACGGCGAACCGTTGCGCAGCAGCGCCGGGGCCCAGTAGGCGGCCCGGTCGAGGCGCTGCTCGCAAGAGGTGTCGCCCGAATCGAGTGACGCCAGCGTCGACGACGCGTCGGTTGTCGTATTTCCGAAGAAGACATGCAGATGGCTCTTGCCCGGTGCATCCGGATAGACAATCGGATCGTCTGTGGCTGCATGGCTGAAGGCGCATTCGACCACGAACTGCGGCACCGCACCCTGTGGGCCGCTGATGGCCCGGTCGGGCCGGCCCAACACGGTGGCCACCGAGTGCTGGTGCGCGCCGTGCGGATTCGTCTCCGTCGTGCCGACCGTGACGATGGTCGCCGAAGGTGTCGAGGTTGCGGCGGGTGTTGGCGGTGCAGAACTCGCCGCGGTCGAGCAGCCCGAGGCGACCAGCGCCACCCCGACCGCCGCAAGCGCGACTCTGCGAAGCGTGGCACGCACCGCGGAACGTCTCACGACACCGGCTTGTCCGGCACCTTGATGTCGTCGAGGTTGACGACTTCCGGCACGTTGGTAGCCGGGTGAGCAGGGGCCGTCGCAGCATCGGGCATCTGCTCTTGTGGCTGCAGCGGTGGCAACGTCGCCGTCTGCCAGTCGACCGATGGCGGGTGCACCTCACTCAACCAAGATGCGATGTCGTACTTGCCGTCGTTCCAGTCGCCGGAACCCTTGGCATCGCACGGTGCCAGCTTCTCGATGTTCTTGGGGAACGACGAAGCGGCACCGTTGTCGGCAAAGCAGTTGCCCAAGGTGCTGACATCGCCGAGCGACGCGACGAGGATGTCTGCCACCCGGTTGTTCTCCAACACGTTGCCGATCACACGGTTCTGCTGCGAATCCCACAGGATCGGGCCGGCGGGCTCGGTGACCGGACGAGTCTTCGATTCCGCACAACTGGTCGTCCACGTGCTCGGATCAGGCAAAGCGTCGTTGGGGTCGTTCTCCAAGAACGGCACCAGCGAGATGCCGCCCTTGTCGTGGTCGTAAACCCTGTTGCGTTCGATGACGTTGAGAACTCCCCCGGCGGGGATTATCCCGTTGCCCATTGCCAGCAGGGCAACGTCGATCGCGGGGGTATCGGCCTGGTTGTTGGAGTACACCACATTGCCGACGATGGTGGTCTGGCGTTCCGGGTAGCACAGTTCGTAGCTGCCGCTGTTGGGCACGATGCCGGCGCGATTGAAGCGGAACACCGAGTTGATGACCAGCAGGTTGCCGCCGGAGTTCGTGCCGGAGTAGCCAAGACCGTTGTGCTCGCTGACGATCCTGTCGATCACCGCATCGCACGGGAAGCACTCGCCGATGTACACCCCGGCGTCAGGGCTGCCGGCCGCGTAGACGTGGTCTAGTTGCCCCTTCGAAGAATCGAACGCGTACACGCCGTAGTCGCCGGTGCGATAGGCGGTGAGGTATGAGCCGTGGTAGCCCGTGACACCGGTCCAGAAGAACCCGTTGGAGGTGTAGTTGGTCGCCGTCATGTTCTCAACGGTGACACCCTTGGCTCCGAGCACGCGGACACCGTTGTCAAGCTTCAACTGACCGTCGAGGATCACCGTGTTGCGGTCCAAACCGCGGATGGTGAGGTTGTCGGTGGTCACGTTGACCGCTTCGTGATATGTGCCAGGGGAGATCAGGATCAGCGCACCCGGCTTGGCGCTGTCGACCGCCTTCTGAATCGTCGGGTAGTCGGCGGGCACGTTCAGCACGTCTCCTACCGGTCCCGGCCGAACCGTGGTGGCGGGCGCCACTGACGTGGTGGAGACCCCCGGCATCGTGGTCGTCGCGGCGGTGGTTGATGCGGCCACCGAGGTGGCGACCACTGTCGCAGCACTGCCCTCAGACGCCGGAGACGACTTCGCGTCGCTGGAGCACGAAGCCAGCGCGAAGCCAACCGCAAGCAGCGCGATCAGGTATCTCTTCATGTGTCCCCCTGTTGTAGATCTCGAGTTGTAGATCTAGAAGTTGTAGATCTCACCAATTACGTCGTGACCGTTATCAGCCCGACCATGCCAACGCCCTTGCCATTGACGATCGAGCCGTGGATAGTACAGATGTACACGTAGCTGCCCGGTGTGGTGAACACGTGCGAGTAAGTCGCGCCGGGTTGGAAGTCTTTCAGTGACACTCCCCACGCCGCGGCCCCAGTCGCATCGACCGGCACGACGTCATGGTCATTGCGGCCGCGATTGCTCCACTGCACGTTCGTTCCAGCCTGCACTGTGACGTTCTGGGCCACGAAGTTGTTGTCGATCGCTCTGATGGTGGTGGTCTTGCCGTTGGCCGCCGCCGTCACCGGCGCCGCCGTGGCGACCGGTGCAGAGCTACCCGGTACAGAGCTACCCGGAACGACCGCGGTCGACGTCTCAGCGACGGTGATCACGGCCGCAGTCGTCGACGGTGCACCGGCCGCGTCGTTGTCCGAGGCACACCCCGTGAGAACGCCCACTGCAGCCAAGATGCCGATGGCCCCAACAAACAGAGGCCCCGATCTCACGTTGTTCCGTCGTTTGCTCGCCAACACTGGCGACACCGTAGCAACCCGGACCAAGCGTACCCAGATAGCGTCGAGCGGATGATCCAACCGGGCGCCCTCGACCGGCCTTCGGCGGGCGCACGTCGTCTGATCCTTGTTCTCGGCGCGATGTTCTACGCGGCAGGCACGTTCGGATCCAACATCGGCCCGGCATGGATCGACAAGCGACCCGCTGTGGTGCTCGCGTTGTCGTCGCGCAACCGCAACTTGTTCGCTTCGGTACCGTTCATCGAGCCACTGCCCTACTCGCTGATCGGCTTCGTCCGGGTCGCCACAGTGGCTGTCGTGTTGTACCTCGCCGGCCGGTGGTATGGAGGCAAAGCGCTCGGTTGGATGGAAGGCCAACTTGGCGAGTTGCCAACGGTCTACCGCTGGGCACAGACCGGCGTCGACCGCGCCGGATGGTTGCTGGTGCTGTTGATGCCGGGCAGCAACATCGTCTGCTTGCTGGCGGGTCATCGGCGGATGGCGCTGCGCCGATTCATGCCGATGCTGCTGATCGGCACCGCACTGAAGCTCGTTGTGCTGTGGATCGGCGGGCAGATCTTCAAGTCGCAGATTCGTTCCTTCCTGAACTACATCGAGGACTATCAGTGGTGGGTGGTCGGCGGCTTGTTCGCCATCACGTTCGTCCAGTCGGGCTTCAAGGCCCGCAAGTCGGTCGCCCGTATGAGTGCCCCGGTCGATCCGCCGAAGGTCAGTGACGTCGATCCGACGCCCACCTCTGGCACGGCCTAACCTGCGGGTATGGCACTCACCGCACTTGGGGGCAACCCCGTCAACACCATCGGAGATCTCCCGGCTGTCGGCGCAACCACGCCGGCGTTCCAGGTAACGAAGTCCGATCTGTCGGAAGTCGGCCCGCAGGACTTCGCCGGCAAGAACGTGGTGGTCAATATCTTCCCGAGCATCGACACGCCGACGTGCGCCACCAGTGTTCGCACGTTCAACCAGCGCGCCGCGGCGCTCGACAACACCGTGGTGCTGTGCGTTTCGGCCGACCTCCCGTTTGCCCTGAACCGCTTCTGCGGCGCGGAAGGCATCGACAATGTGCAGACCGCATCGTCGTTCCGTAGCGATTTCGGCAAGGTCTACGGCGTGTCGATGACCGACGGCAAGCTCGCCGGGCTGCTGGCCCGCGCAGTGGTCGTTCTCGACCCCAAGGGCAAGGTCATCCACACACAGTTGGTGCCCGAGATCGCCTCCGAGCCGGATTACGACGCGGCCATCGCTGCCCTTGGCTGACTTTCGGCGTGGCGGGCTCAGATATTCAGGAACGCATCGAGTCCGAGCGTGAGGCCGGGGTGCTCGGCGATGCCACGGCACGCCAGCGTCACACCGGGCATGTAGCTCGCCCGGTCGAAGCTGTCCTGGCGGATGGTCAGCGTTTGCCCGGCTGCTCCCAAGATGACCTCCTGATGGGCGACCATGCCGCGCATCCGCACCGAATGAAGGTGGATCCCCGCAGGCCCGGTTCCACCTCTCGCACCGGGGTAGATCTCGTGCGTAGTCGGGTCGGGGGCCCAGTTCGATGATGCCGCCGCCATCCGCTCGGCGGTCGTGACTGCCGTGCCCGAGGGGGCGTCCACCTTCTGGTCGTGGTGCAATTCGATGATCTCGGCAGTGTCGAAGTAGGGCGCAGCGAGTTCAGCGAAGCGCATCATCAGTACCGCGGAGATCGCGAAGTTGCTGGCGAC
This sequence comes from Ilumatobacteraceae bacterium, assembly GCA_039915905.1. GTDB lineage: Bacteria > Actinomycetota > Acidimicrobiia > Acidimicrobiales > Ilumatobacteraceae > JAODBQ01. The sequence goes on along the minus strand of JBDSMK010000081.1, from coordinate 174 downwards.
AAGGCAGTTGCTAGTGGTGAACGCCTGGCGCAAGGAATCGAAGTCCTCCGAGGTGAACCCGGTGGTGCCGACCACCGCGTGGATGCCTTGTTCTGCCAGCCATCGCAGCGTGGTCCGCGCCGCGGCGACCACCGTGAAGTCGACCGTCACCTGACAGCCAGCATCCACCAACGC
>JBDSMK010000076.1:0-4330 GCA_039915905.1 Ilumatobacteraceae bacterium | reverse complement strand
ACGTCGGGTGCGGGCCATCGTGTTGACCCATGGCCACAACGATCACATCAACGCCGCCGTACCGTTGCGCGACGTTGTCGATGCGCCGATCTTGTTGCATCCCGCCGATCGAATGTTGTGGGACGTCGTGTGGCCCGGTGAATCGCCGGATCATCCACTGATGCCAGGTACGACGCTGGCCGGTGGGGGCCACGAAGTGGCAGTGCTGCACACCCCCGGTCATTCGCCAGGGTGCTGCTCGTTCCACGACACCGCGATCGGCACCGTGTTCACCGGTGACACCCTGTTCTGCGGCGGCCCCGGCGCCACCGGGCGGACCTACAGCGACGAACCGACCATCCTGCGGTCGATCGCCGGTGTGCTGCTGGCGCTGCCGGACGAGACGATCGTGCACACCGGTCACGGCGACTCCACCACCATCGGTGCGGAGCGCCCCGGGGTGCTGGCGCGGATGGGCGAGCTCGGGTTGTAGCCGAACGCTCTAGGTCTTCTTGGCCCGGCTCGGCGCTACTCGTGGTGGCTCGCCCGGCATCTTCGGATAGACCGGCGGCCAAGGCGCATCGAGAAGTCCGGCGGCCTGATCGGCGCGCACCATCTCCAATAGCGGCTCCAGTGACTGGGGCTGCTCGTCCATCGCTGCCCACGCGTCGCCTTGGGCTGCTACTCGCGCCGGCACGACGTCGATCGTCAAATCATGTGGCCGGATGTGCGCCAGTTGCGACCACTCGAACGGAAACGACACCGGCGCGTGCGGCAGGGCGCGAACCGACCAGGGGGCGAACACCGTCTTGTGCGGGGCGTTCTGGTTGAAGTCGACGAAGATCCGCTCTCCGCGCTCCTCCTTCCACCATGCGGCGGTGATCAGCTCCGGCCGGCGGCGTTCCATCTCGCGAGCCACAGCTACTGCCGCAGAGCGCACCGCGATGCTGTCCCATTCAGCGGCCAGTCGTACGTAGATGTGTAGACCACGATTGCCACTGGTCTTGATGAAAGACCGCAGGGCGAGCTCGTCGAACAGCTCGTGGGCCACCGCCGCGGCCTCCTGCGCCATCGCGAACGTGGTGCCTGGGCCAGGGTCGAGATCGATACGCAGCTCGTCGCAGTGGTCAGGGTCGTGAGCCCTAATCGGCCACGAGTGGAACCCCAGACAACCGAGATTGACCGCCCAGATCAGGTGGGCCAGATCGGCGATCACCAGTGCCCGTGAGGTGGTGCCGTTGGGTGTGCTGACCACCGTGGTGGTCAGCCACTCAGGGGCGGATTCAGGAATCCTCTTCTGGAAGAACGACGACCCGTCCGCACCGCTCGGGAACCGTTGCAACAGCACCGGCCGATCGAGCATCTGGCGCATCACCGCGTCCCCGACCTTCACGTAGTAGCGCACCAGATCCAGCTTCGTGTCGCCGCGGGCCGAGAACAGCACCTTGCGCGGATGAGTGATGGTCACGGCGTGGCCGTCGACTTCGAGTTCGATCGACTCGTCGGGTTCTGTGCGACTCACGGTGCCCACGCTAAACGGTGCGGCAACTACGGTCGCGGCGGTGGGGAACGAGACGACCGAGACCGTAAAGATCACCTCGCCGATGCAGGGCACGATCGTCACAATTGACGTCCCGGTAGGCGGTGAGGTGCGCGTAGGACAGCAGTTGATGCTGATCGAGTCGATGAAGATGCACCATCCGATCGAGGCCACGGCCAGTGGAGTCGTTGGCGCAGTATCGGTGGCCGTCGGGTCCACAGTGATGGAGGGCGAGGTCGTCGCGCTAGTCGAGCCGGGCGCAGTGGCGGCCGTGGAACAGCAGGCCGAGGTGGCCATTGATCTTGGCTGGGTGCGTCCCGATCTGGCCGAAGTTGTAGCCCGCCACGACATCGGCCTCGATGCTGCCCGCCCCGACGCCGTTGCCCGGCGCCGTGCGGTGCACCGTCGCACGGCGCGCGAGAATGTCGCCGACCTCGTCGACGAAGGCAGCTTCGTCGAGTACGGCCCGGTCGTCATCGCCGCCCAACGCCGCCGCCGAGCGGTGGAGGAGCTCATCGAGCGCACACCAGCTGACGGGATGATCGGCGGCATCGGCACCATCAACGGCGGACTGTTCGCCGGCCGCGCGGCGCGGGCCATCGCAGTGAGCTACGACTACACCGTGCTCGCCGGCACCCAGGGCCAGCAGAACCATCGCAAGAAGGACCGTCTGTTCGAGCTTGCCGAGGATCTCCGGTTGCCGGTGGTGTTCTTCACCGAAGGCGGTGGCGGTCGCCCCGGCGACACCGATGCAGTTGGTGTGAGCGGCCTGGATTGTTGGGCGTTCAGCTACTTCGCGAGGCTCAGCGGCCTCGTTCCGTTGATCGGGATCAACGCCGGATATTGCTTCGCCGGCAACGCCGCGATGCTCGGTTGCTGCGACGTGGTCATCGCTACCGCCGACTCCAACATCGGCATGGGTGGCCCGGCGATGATCGAAGGTGGCGGCCTCGGCGTGTTCTCACCCAAGCAGGTCGGCCCGATGGAGGTACAGCAGTTCAACGGCGTGGTCGACATTGCGGTGGCCGACGAGGCGGAAGCAGTGCAGGTGGCCAAGCAGTACCTGTCGTACTTCCAGGGTCCGCTGGACGAATGGGATGCTGCCGACCAGCGCACGCTGCGTCACGTGATCCCCGAGGATCGCAAGCGCAGCTATGACGTGCGCGCCGTGATCGAGGCGATGTTCGACGCGGGCTCGGTGCTCGAGTTGCGACGCGACTTCGGGCTTGGGATGGTCACGGCACTGGCCCGCGTGGAGGGTCGGCCGGTGGGAGTGGTCGCCAACAACCCGAACCACCTCGCCGGCGCGATCGACAGCCCCGGCGCTGACAAGGCGGCGCGTTTCTTGCAGCTGTGCGACGCCCATGACATACCGGTAATCACGCTCGTGGACACCCCGGGGATGATGGTCGGCCCGGCAGTCGAGGAGACAGCGCTCGTTCGCCACTGCACCAGGTTGTTCGTCATCGGCGCGAACATCACCGTGCCGCTGGTCAGCATCGTGCTGCGCAAGAGCTACGGACTCGGGGCACAGGCGATGATGGGTGGCAGCACCAAGGCTCCGCTGGCTTGTGTGGCTTGGCCCACAGGCGAGTTCGGGGGAATGGGCCTGGAGGGCGCGGTGCGCCTCGGCTACCGCCGTGAACTGGAGGCGATCGAAGACCACGCGGAACGTGAGGCCGACTTCGAGGTGCGGGTGGAGCGGATGTACCAGCACGGCAAGGCGCTGAACACAGCGTCGCACTTCGAGATCGACGATGTCATCGATCCGGCTGACAGCCGCCGATGGATCTCGGCGATCCTCGCCGCGGCACCGGCTCCGCTGCCGCGGGCCGGCAAGAAGCGCCCAAACGTCGACACCTGGTAGGAACTCCGTGATGATCGTCGACGAGGTCGAACTTCGGATCGTGCGAATCCCGTTCCGTCAGCCATTCGTGACGTCGTTCGGTGAGCAGACCGAAAAGGTCACAGTGATCACCACCGTGCGTTCCGCAGGTGTGGAGGGCTACGGCGAGGGGGTGATGGAGCCACTGCCGGACTACCGCGAGGAGTCGCTCAGCGGGGCGATGCACCTGCTGCGTGCTGCCTTGGTTCCATCGTTGTTGAGCACCGGTGGCGGAGATCTGGAAAGTCTTGTCGACGGCTGGTCGCGGTGGCGCGGCAACCCGATGGCCAAGACCGCTCTGGAACTGGCGGTGTGGGACTGTGCGGCGCGCCAGCAAGGTGTTCCGCTGCACGTAATGCTGGGCGGCACGCGCGAGTCGATACCAGTCGGGGCCAGTCTCGGAATGGGGCCGATCGCCGAAACCGTGGACCGCGTCGGGCGCCACGTCGCCGAGGGATACAAGCGAATCAAGCTCAAGATCCAGCCAGGTTGGGACGTCGAGCTCCTCACCGCGGTGCGCGCCGCGCACCCGAACATCGAGCTCACCGTCGATGCCAACTCGGCATACACACTCGACGACGTCGCTGTTCTCCAATCGCTCGACGAGTTCGACCTGCACTACATCGAGCAACCACTGCACTGGGACGACATGGTCGACCATGCCGTGCTTGCGCCGCAGCTACGCACCCCGTTGTGCCTCGACGAGACGCTCACCTCGCCGGCCAGGGTGCGCGCCGCGCTTGACATGTCGGCGTGCCGGGTGGTCAACGTGAAGGTCGGTCGCGTCGATGGCTGGTGTGGGCATGTCTCCATGACATCCGCGCCGGCGTCCGGTCACCAGTGCAACAGGTCATCAGCCGGTCATGACAAAAATCAGGTGCGGCGGTGACATGACGTCACTGGCGACCTGGAAGGGGACCACCAAC
>JBDSMK010000051.1:0-6336 GCA_039915905.1 Ilumatobacteraceae bacterium | reverse complement strand
AATAGGGGCGTCGCGTCGACTGTGCCGAAGTAGCGATCACGATCTTTGAACGGACCGCCGCCACCACGCCGGCGAAGTTCATGAAGGATCTTGCCGGGCTGCTCCTCTGACGGCGGATCGTCACAGGTGCCCTGCAGATCGGCGAGGGTCGACAACACGCCGCTGGCCAAGGTGTCGTCGAACGGCAGAGTCATCCAAGTCGTCAGCAATGAGTCGCGACCGAACAGTGTCATGAACCACGGCGCCCCAGCGGCGATCACGACCCGGTCGTCACCGTCGCGATCGAAGATGCGAAGTGCGGCGATGTCGGCGAGTGCCTGGGAGACCGCTGAACTGATCCGCGGGTCGGCCGACACGACCTTGGGGGTGGACGCCTGCCAGGCAGCCAGCCGACGCACAGGCACGGCCTGAGCTGGTGCCTGCCCGAAGGTGAAGGCGACTCCGGAGGCGACGCCTTCGACCATTGGCTCCACGATGATCGAGACCATCGACTCTCCACGCGCCGGCAGTTCCAATAGCCACGACAGAGTGCCCGCGGCGAGATCGACGTCGGTCGGTTCAAGGGACGCGCTCACCCGGGTGGCGGCCGCGACGTCGCCTGCGGAGCGGATCGTCCAGTGGTTGGCGTCGTCGGGGGACATCTTGCCCTCCGTCGCCGAGAGCCCGGCCTTGACATCGAACAGATGAGCGAAGTCGGCGCCGATGCGCAACTGCATCCGGACGGTCTCCCGCTCGTGGCCCGAGTTGAGAACGTGAATATCCTCGCGCAGGCCGTCCGCCACCCACCGACGACGGATCATTACGCATGAGAATCGGCGCGGGTGTCCTCCGTGGCGGACTTGCTGCACGATCACGGCCGACAGCGGCGACGAGGCCGTGCATGCCAGCCCCTCCAAGTCTGCGTCAGCGATTGAGACTTCGAACAACGACAGGTGCCGGAGATCGTCATGGACCATGCCGTGCGAACGTTCACGCATCTGACCGCCATCGTCGCTGATGCAGAACGTGCGTCCGTCCACCAGGACCAACTCGCGGACCCCCCCAGTGGTCGGTACCGAGCCGGCAGTGGTGTTGAGTGGATCGGACATGTTCACAGTCTGGCCGCTGGGTGGATCTGGACCCGGTTGTTGTGCGGTCGGCGCTTCCACCGTGTCGCTTGCCAGACCGACCAGTTTGAAAGATCGGCGATGGGGTAGATGGGACAGGGCCAGGTGATCGACCTGGGTCGAGTCCCTGAGCCAGGGACCTGAGAAGGAGAAGTACCGGCCATGGGCCTGTTTGAGTTGAGTTGTCCGAATTGCAACGTTCCTTTCGCCGAGCACTTCGGCGACGTACATAGATGTGGGTCGTGCGGTCGCTCGTTCCGAGCACAGATCGGGTGCCTCGTGCCGGTCGACAACACTCAAATTGTCGACAACACTCAAATTGTGTTTGGGGGAGCGGCGCAACCGGCAGTGTCGTCGCCACGCGCAACGGCTCCACTGGCGTGAGGATTGCCCAGGTCGCGCCCCTTTACGAGCCAGTTCCGCCGCCGCGTTACGGCGGCACCGAACGTGTGATCGCCGCGTTGTGCAACGGACTGGTGGCCGCCGGACACGATGTCACGTTGTTTGCCGCGGCCACGTCCGACACAGCCGCGACGTTGCACCCCAGCGGGCCACAGCCTCTTCGGTCGCGGATGAGCCGCGAGGAGATGCTGGAGATTGCGCCCCACCTTCACCTCAAGTTGCTGTCGGACGTCTACTCCCGAGCGGGCGACTTCGACGTGATCCATGCTCATCTTGATCTGCTGGCGATGCCTTTCGTCTCCCTCGTAGACACTCCGACCGTACTTACCCTGCATGGCCGCCTCGATACGGATGTCGCCCAGCGCGTCATGCCGCTCTATCCGGACGTGCCGCTAGTTTCGATTAGTGACTTCCAGCGCCAACCGTTCTCCGGTGTCCGGCTCAACTGGGTTGGCACGGTGCCGAACGGCCTCGACCTCGACGCCTACCAACGCGCCGAGCGCACCGGTGACGGTTACCTCGCCTTCGTTGGACGAATAAACCATGAGAAGCGACCCGACATGGCCATCGAGATAGCCGTTCGAAATCGCCGTCAGTTGAAGATTGCCGCGAAGGTCGACCCGTTCGATGTCGAGTACTACCAGCACAAGATCCAGCCTCTACTGGAACATCCGCTGGTTGACTTTCTCGGCGAGATCGGCGAGGAAGCCAAGCCGGACTTCTTTGCTGGGGCTGCGGCCACGCTGTTCCCCAGTGACTGGCCCGAGCCATTCGGCCTAGTGATGATCGAGTCGATGGCCGCTGGTACGCCGGTGATCGCCCTACGTCGGGGTTCGATACCCGAGGTTCTCGTTCACGGGGTAACTGGGTTCATCTGTGACACGTTCGAGGAGATGGCTGAATCTGTTCGGCACATTGACGACATCGATCCGGCTGCGTGTCGCGCTCATGCCCTGAACTTCACGGGGTCGGAGATGTCGCGCCGCTATATGCAGGTTTACCGCAGGCTGTGCGGGAATGACGGTATGGCCAGCGCGACACCACTCGCCCACGGTGTCGGCGGGTTGGCCGTCAGGGGAGCGCGCACACAAGGACTTCAGGATCTGACGGTCGACTAATAGCATTCTCATGCTTCAGTAGGTATAGCTGATAATGGCCGGGGGTATTGATGGGTCCATGATGATACTTGGAGTAGTCCTTATGATAATTGGCCTTCTACTGGCTGTCCCGATCCTGTGGACGATAGGCATCATTCTGTTGGTCGTCGGCCTCATTTTGATGCTGTTGGGTCGCGGCGGTCGCAAGATCGGCGGTCGAGCTCACTATTGGTGATGCATGCAGGTGTGGTGCATCGAAAGTGGGTAGCCTTCCAGTAACGAAGGAAGGGAGAGGCAGTGGATGTCTCGTTGAACGTTCAAGAGTCCGATGCAGTGAGCAAAGCATTACGTTCCTACGTTTCGGATCTGCGAATGGAAATCGTCGACACCGATAATCCGGAATACAAGCGTGAGCTGCGCGAGGAGCAGAATGCGCTGGAAGCCGCGATCGGCAAGTTGGATGCAGCGGTACCGGCACCGACTGAAGACGGCAATACCGAGGCGGCAGAAGCCAGAGTGATCACACTGTGGTGGAGGCGCACCGAACTTACTTGAATTGGACGTACCTAAGAAGGGCGGCTCGTCGGTCGGGCAAACATTGCCCCGACCGACAAGCCGATTCATTTGAGCCGATTCATTTGAGCCGATGCGGGACCGCGTTGGCGGGGTCGACGGGCCATTGATGCTTGGGGTATCGCCCGATCATCTCCTTACGCACGAGCGCCCAACTGCCCGCCCAGAATCTCGGCAAGTCGCTGGTTATTTGCACCGGCCTGTCGGCTGGCGACAGCAACTCCATTGCCAAATTCACGCTGCCGCCAACAATCGAGGGATGCTGACGAGTGCCGAACAGGTCCTGCACCCTCACCGACACGGTCGGTACGTCGCGGCTGTAATCGATTGTTACGCGGTGACCATTGGCGGTGACGTAATCGGCCGGGGCAAGTTCGTCGAGTAGAACAGCGGCGTCCCAACCAAGCCACGCTGAGAGCAGCATCGCGGTATCGAGGTGGGCAAGGTCTTGAGCGCCGGTGGCTGCGACGAGATAGGGGGCGAGCCACTGGTCTAGCGAAGCGATCAATGCCTTGTCGCTCCAGTCCGGCCACTCTTGGCCACCAACGGTTGTCGCAGACGGCTCACGTCGAAGGAATCCAACGCGTTTGCGGAGCGACTCTGCCGCGTCGCTCCAGTGGAGCGCGCCGAGGCGCGTGCTGCGCACCCGCTCGAGCAGCGCAGAAGTCGTCTCCGGGCCAGTTGGGGGTGTGCGTGTCTGTTCGTCCAACAACATTCCGCCAAGGCGACGCTCGCAGCGCAGCACGAGATCGTCGCGCTGCTTGTCCCACACCAGGCTCTGGCGGTGCTCGATCTGGTCGGTCAGAGCCTCTATCAACTCCTCTACGTCCAGCGCAGCACCGATGCGAATGCGCGCATTGTCGCGACGTCCGTCGAGGTCGGCGGCGACGACAAAGCGTTCGACGGCCAAGGAGTCGGTAGGCGAGGTCCAGGCGCCGGCGCCCGACCTCATCTGGAACCCGCCGGGGCGACTGCGGCGAACGGCGATGCGGTCCGGGTAGGCCAGCGCCAGCAGTGCGCCGCATCGTTCTGGGCGGACGTTGTCCGGTTTGAACTGCAGCCCGGCGCGTCGGGCGAGGTCGGCGGCGCGGTCGCGCACTCGTCGCACGTCGCGGCCGTCGGCGCGATCGTGGGCTTGGCCGCATACCGCGGCGACACGTAGTCCGAGATCGGCGGGCAACTCGTCGATCCGGCCACGGAACACATCGCGTTCGTCGAGCAACGCGGCGATGACGCATGCCAAAGAGCTCTCGTAGGCGCTGGCGCCGTCGACCATCCGTGCCAGCCGGGGGTGCAACGGCAGGCGCAGCATCTGCCGGCCGATTTCCGTGGGATGTTCCTCGCTGTCGAGAGCGCCGAGCCGTTGGAGCAGTTCGACACCCTGCTTGAAGGTACGCCCGGGTGGCGGATCAATGAACTGCAGTCTCTCCATTGGAGTACCCCACACCGACAGCTCGAGGGCGAGACCGGCGAGGTCGATCTGGGTGATCTCCGCTTCTAGGTGAGCCCGCCGGGAGGCGTGCTCCAACTTGCTCCACAAGCGGTATGCGACGCCTGGTTCTGTGCGTCCGGCACGTCCCGAGCGTTGCTCCGACGAGGCTCGGCTGGTGCTCACGGTTGTAAGCCGGGTCATCCCGGTGCGCTGGTCGTAGCGCGGTACGCGGGCGAGTCCCGCGTCGATCACCACCCGCACCCCCGCCACGGTGAGCGATGACTCGGCGATGTCGGTGCTCAGCACAACTCGCCGGCGGCCGGGTGGCGACGGTGCCAGTGCCGCATCCTGCTCCGCCACAGAAAGCGCCCCGGCCAGGGCATACACGTCCACGTCGGCTTTGACGGCCATCACGCCCGCCGCGCCATCGCCGGCGAGCAGTTGCTGGACGCGGCGGATCTCGCCAATGCCAGGAAGGAATACGAGCACGTCGCCGGTCTCATCACGCAATGCTCGCCCAACGGCGGTGGCGGTGGTCTGCTCGATGCGCTCGCCCTTGGGTGGCGGGAACCAGCGCACGTCTACGGGATGAACCCGGCCGTCACTGGTGAGCACGACCGCGTCGGGCAGCACGGTCTGAACCCGGACTACGTCCGGTGTCGCCGACATTGCCAAGATGCGCAGCCGAGGGCACACAGTTGTCCGCGCGTCGAGCGCCAGCGCGAGCCCGACATCGCTGGGCAGGTTGCGTTCATGGATTTCGTCGAACACCAACAGGCCCACACCGGCAAGCGATGGATCGGTTTGCAGACGGCGAGTGAGCACCCCTTCGGTGACAACTTCTATACGTGTCGTTGGCCCGATGTGGCGTTCGTCGCGGGTTTGGTAGCCGACGGTCTGTCCGACGCGTTCGTTCAGCAGACTCGCCATACGTTGTGCCGCGGCGCGTGTCGCCAACCGGCGCGGTTCGAGAATTACGATCCGTTGCCCGTCGAGCCACGGTTGATCCACCAGCCACAGTGGCGCAGCGGTGGTCTTGCCGGCGCCCGGAGGAGCGACGAGTAGCGCATCGCGACCGGCTGCGAGCGATTCTCCGAGATCGCCGAGGACCTCGTTTATCGGAAGGTCGTGCAGCGCTATGGGGAACGGCATTGCTGCCGACGTCAGCTCGCCGGAAGTGCCGGGGTGCCGCGAAACGGACCGGGGTCGCCGGGCATGGGGATCGTCGGGCGAGACCACACCGTGGTCTCGGCGATCACGTCGGCCACTGCGCGCCACTCGACCGGATCCCAGCCTTCTGCGGCGGCCGGCACCGTGCCGTCGACGCGTAGGAACACGAACGCAGGCAGTGTGCCCAGCCCGAGGCTTCGCACGAATGCACGTTGCGGGTCGCAGAACACCATGAACTCGTCGACCAGCGGGCCGAGGAACGCCCTTGCCTCTTCCGGTGTGCAGGTGAGCACGAAGTTCACCCGTGCGTCGGTGCCGCGTAGCCCGGCCAGGATTCGCGCCGCAGTCTTCAACACCCACGAGCTCTCGTTGGTGTAAGGGTCGAGGATCACACTGGCCAGGTGAAACGTGGTGAGGCGCTGCTCAACGGTGTACGCGTCGCCGTCGAGCGTGATCAGTTCGATGTCCGGCGACGGAGCGGTAGCCACGGGAGCCAACGGTAGCAAGCCGGACCGTGTCCGCCCCAACCATCTCCAGCGGGCGCGCCGGCCAAGTG
>JBDSMK010000041.1:0-2813 GCA_039915905.1 Ilumatobacteraceae bacterium | reverse complement strand
AAAGCATCCTGCGGCGCAGCGGTGTGTGCCAGGTGGGTCCCGGTGATCACACACCTGTGCGGGTGGTGATCGACAGTCACGTGGTCGGGGTGGCCAAGCCAGACCCGGCGATCTTCGACCACGCCCTACAAATGTTCGCCGGATTCGACCGCTCGCGGATTGTGTTCGTCGGTGATTCCCTGACGATGGACGTCGGCGGAGCGCGAGCCGCCGGTCTGCAGGCGATCCTGCTCGATCCGTATGATGACAACAGTGGTGCCGACTGCCGACGGATCCGGGCTCTCGGGGAACTGCTGCCCAGCACCTGACCATATCTAATCCTCAAGATCTAACCCTCAAGTCGAGCATGATGGTTCGACGGCCCGGGCTGGATCGCGTTCCGGCTCAGGCGGGCTTGTCCAGGCGACGGGCGATCACTTTCAGGCACAGTGTTTCGTCGGCGCCCTCGAAGATGCTCAACACTCGGGCGTCGACGAACAGCCTGCTCACCGAGTACTCCTCGGCGTAGCCGTAGCCGCCGTGGATCTGCATCGCCTCGCGCGTCACCCATTCGGCGGCCTTGCACACATAGGCCTTCACCATGCTCGCTTCCACTGCCCCTTCGCCTCTGGCCATCATCTTGGCAACGGCATAGGCGAACTGTCGCCCGGCCTGAATCAACACCGCCATCCGCCCGAGCTTCACCTGGGTCAACTGGTAGTCACCGATCGGGGTGCCGAACACCGAGCGGTTCTGGGCGTATTCGACTGCCGCCTCGTACGCTGCCTGCATCACCCCGAGCGCCCTGGCTGCTGTCTGCAGCCGGCCGTTCTCGAAACCTTCCATCTGGTAGTAGAACCCCTTGCCGAGGCCTTCGGCTTCGCCGATCAGGTTGGTCGCCGGCACCCACCAGTTGTCCAGCGCCAACTCGTAGCTGTGCATTCCGCGGTAGCCGATGGTGTCGATCGCGCGGCCCTCCATCTTGCCGATCGTTCCGGCTGGGATGGCATCCTGGGCGAAGTCGAAGCCGTGTCCCTCGCCACGTGGTTTGGGCACGATGAACAGGCTCAGCCCACGGTGGGTCCTGACGGTGGGGTCGGTACGCGCCAATAGCATCAGCACATCGGCGCGCCCAGCGAACGTGCACCAGGTCTTCACGCCGTTGATCACGTATCCGGCCTCTCCGCCGATACCGACAGCCGGCGCGGCGGTGACCTTGATGCCGGCCACGTCGCTTCCGAAGTCGGGCTCGGTGACAGCTACGGCGGCCATCACCTCTGCGCTGGCCAGCTTCGGCAGCCAGTACTGCTTCTGTGCCTCGGTGCCACCTTTCACCAGCGCTCTGGTGAGGATCTCTGGACGTGTAATGAGCGAGCCGCCGATGCCCAACGAGCCACGGCTGAGCTCCTCGGTAGCCACCACCATGCCGAGGTACTCGCCCTCACCACGCTCGCAAAAACCTTCGTATTCGACGGGCACGCTGAGTCCGAACGCACCCATCTCGGCGAGGCCGGAGATGATCTCCTCTGGTACGTCCTCGTTGTGTCGGTGAATGTGCTCGGCCCGAGGCTTGATCTCCTTGTCGGCGAATGCCCGGAAAGTAGCCTGGACCATCTCGAATTCGCTGTCGAGGTGTCGAGGGCCGGGCTGTTCGGCGAACGAGGCGATGAACTCCGGTGTGCGGAACTTGCCCAGGAACGGATGGGCGGTTCGCATCGGTGCGGGATCGACTCCCCACAGTTCTTCGCGTCCACACAACCTGGTGATCAGGTCGTGGACCATCTCGGCTGCGAACGCGCAGGTCAGTCGACCTTCGACGTCGCCCTTGGGGCCGTAGTCGAGCAAGGCGCGAGCCGTCTCCACCTGTGCCGCGGCATGAGCCAGGTCGTAGGCCAGTACCTGCTGCACGTCGGGCCCGCCGGTGGCGCCGAGGTGGCGCACGGCGGTGGATATCACCTCGTGGGCCAGGTCGACCACGGCCGCGGCGCCCGCAAGATCGGGCGCGGGTAGCTCGTCACTCACAGCTGTTACGGACATGGAGGCCACGCTACCGATGCGCCGCCGGGCCGACCGAATGTCTCTGGCCGGCAATCCGTTCGCCGGTCGGCGTGTGCTGTGGCAGGCTGGAACGATGCCGTCGACCACGCCTGTACGCCTATGCGTGTACTGCGGCTCGAACTCCGGTTCGTCGCCGGCGTTCGCCGCGATCGCCCGCCAGCTCGGTGGCAGTTTGGCGCGCCGCGGCATCACGTTGGTCTATGGCGGAGGCCAAGTAGGTCTGATGGGTGTAGCGGCTGACGCCGCGCTCGAGGCCGGCGGCCGGGTGGAAGGCGTGATCACCGAGCAGTTGGTTGCCGCCGAGGTGGCCCACACTGGCCTCACTCGGATGGAGGTGACCAGTTCGATGCACGCTCGCAAGGCGCGACTTGCGGAGATGGCCGACGGGTTCGTGGTGCTACCCGGTGGATTCGGCACTCTCGACGAGCTCGCCGAGGTGCTGACCTGGAACCAGCTGGGGCTGATCGCCAAGCCGGTGGTCCTGTTGGATGTGGACGGTTTCTGGGGCCCGTTGTTCGAATGGATGGAGAGCGCGGTGGAAGCCGGCTTCGTGCGGTCGTCACATCGAATGCTGGCGCAACATGCTCACAGCGTTGACGAGGCCATCGCGATGGCTACTGCCCCGGTCCCGAGGATCGGCCACAAGTGGCTGGACCGCGATGCGACACCGATTGCAGGTGTGCCGATCACGCCGTAGCACCGTCGTCGGGTTGCTTCGCGGTCTCGGCCGTGGGTTTGGGAGGGGCGGGGGACTCGAGGATGAGTCGGGGTCCTCT